>DEYT01000168.1:0-14814 GCA_002364975.1 Opitutia bacterium UBA3151
TAGGCATCAGCATTTTCCCTAGTCAATTCATCTGAAAAGGGAAAGGCCCTTGCATAAACCAGATGGTCCGGGGTAATCGGTCCGGGTACGCATTCAAAAAATCCAGAAGATTCAATAAACGCGGCATCTTCCCCGAATATTTCCCCTATTTTAGACTCTGCTTCGAAATTCCTTGCAGCCTTAGAAATTGCAAGATCTTCCGTGATTCCGAGTTTTTCATATTCTTCCCTGAGGGGATTCATCACGCTTGCATAAAGGAAGCGGATTTCTTCAGCGGTATCTCCGGACACGAAGATACCATGATTTTTGAGCATGATGATCTTCGGAATTTGGTTAAATTCAGCTTTGTAGGCATCGATACGATCTTTCAATACCATGCAAAGAGTGTAGCCAGCATCGATGTACTCAACCCAAAGGGCATCAGGAAAGAGTCGTTTGCAAACCGACTCACCATCTTTGGCACAAGTCATGCCATTGACGAGCAGGGCATGGGTGTGAACCACAAATTTGGTTTCCAATATGTTATGTAAAGGAGCTTCCACTGACGGACGACCGGCATCGTTGAGCACAGCATCACCCATAAAGTTTTTAACCAGTTCTTCACGGGCATGGGATTCCTCAGGAGTTTCGACATCGTAGAGACCGTTGACCTTGGCTCGGTTGAGAGTGACAAAAGATTCCTCCTGCAAACCGGCCAGGGTGGTGCCGGATGGTTTAACCCAAAGAGTGGTTTCATCCTTACAGGAGGTGTTGCCCCCACCACCTTTAACATATTCGGATGTTCCAAATTCGTGGGAGAGTTCGACTATGGTCTTTAAGTCCTGCATGAGATTTATGAATAGGCAAAACTTTGGGAAGCCGCGAGTGGAAATTCCAAAAGAAATCTATGTTTTTAAACTCTGCCTTTTTAGGTTAACTTTCCCGAAAGAATGATAATGAGCCAAAAATTAAGTTGTTGGGCACGGAAAGCAATGTGAATTTGGAGAGATATTATACTTGCTAGTTTGAAATTCAATGTGCGGCTTAAGAGATTGGCCTCAGACAATGATCGGTCATCATAGGGCAGATCTTTCTTTACATTCTTCTTCTTTGGACTCCCAAAGCTGCACCAGTTCTTTGACTTTACTGGTCTGAGTATTCGCCAAATCCTTTAATTCATTTGGGTCTAAACCTAGGTCGTAGAGTTCCCATTTAGCTTTCTTTTTTCCGTCCTTATTAAAGACAAGTTTCCAATTCCCCACACGGATTGCTTTCCCTCTGGCGTGATGGAAAAAAAGGACTGCTGGATCTGCTTGCTTCTCTCCAGTGAGTGCTGGAAGGATGGATCTTCCATCCCAAGCAATTCTTTTTTTACCTGCAAGGAATTCTGACGGAGTGCTTTGGGTGGCTTCGAGAATGGTGGGCATCAAGTCAATAAGGTGGGATAAGGTGGGGTTGGTTGTTCCCTTCGCCTTGATTCGCTCTGGCCAGTGGGCGATCATCGGGGTGTGAATTCCTCCCTCGTGGTCATATTGTTTGAAAAGACGAAACGGGGTATTGGAGAGGTTGGCCCATCCGTGTCCGTAGCTTTGATAGGTGATCTCTGGACCTGGCAAAATGTGAGTGAGATTCCCAGGTTTCATCACTCTTCCGTCTCGGGTCTTCTCCGGAAGATAATCCCCTTTTCTTTCCGGGGGGTATTCCACATGGCATGCTCCATTATCGATGGTGAAAAAAGTGAGGGTGTTTTGAAGTTGGCCAGATTTCCTTAATTGATCGATGACTTCTCCAATCACCCGGTCCATAATCGTGACCTGTGCGGCGTACACCTCCATGCGTCGCTCTTGCCAGGTTTTGTGCTTTTCATCCTTCCATGGGGGAACCTTGGGGTGACGGGGAGAGAGTTTAACTGATGGATCAATGACTCCCAATGCCTTCATTTTTTGGAGCCGTTTTTTTCTTAACTCATCCCAGCCAGCAGAGAATTTTCCTCGGTATCTATCGATTGCATCCTTGGGTGCATGGAGTGGCCAATGGGCAGCGGTAAACGGCAAATAGAGAAAGAACGGTTGATCTACCCGAGATTTTTGGAGGAAAGAAATCGCTTCATCACCAATCGCACTGGTAAAGTAGTAATTCTTGTCATTCATGAATTCATGGTCAATGGAATCTCGGTTTCTCATGAGACCGAAAGGTGCGTAAAAGCTACTTGCTCCACCAAGAATCCCGTAAAAGTGATCGAAGCCCCGTTGGTCGGGATAAACCGCATCCTGTCCATTATTCTTGGTGTATTTTCCGGCGAGGTGCCACTTGCCCATCATCCCTGTCCGGTAACCATTATCTTTTAGGGCCTCAGGTAGAGTTAGGCAGCGGTGGTGGAGGGCACTATCTTTAAGCGAAGTTCGGTGGTAAATGCCCGTCATCATCGATGCTCTTGAAACCCAGCACATATTTTCGCTGTAAAAATTAGTGAAACGGATTCCATCTTCGGCCAACGAATCGAGGCTTGGTGTTCGGATTTCACCGCCAAAGCACCCAAGGTCAGAATATCCCATATCATCAGCCATGATAAGAAGAATATTTGGTTTTCCAGGAAGTTGCAGGAATCCTGTAATCACAAAAAAGAAAGGTAAAATGGATCTCATAGATAAGGATGGAAGAGAAGAGAGCTTTCAGGTCAATTATTAATCGTTGATCCGAAGGATATTATTTTTAGATCATAGATTTCAGCGTGACCTTTTCTCCGTCAGCCACTTAAATGAGTGTTTGCTCAGTAATTAAATTATGAAAATTTTTCTCTCTACTCTTACAAGCTTTCTGTTCCTTTCATCGGTGGCCATGGCCAAGAAACCTAATTTCATCTACATTATGGTGGACGATGCCGGGTACGGAGACTTCTCCTGTTTCGGTCAGAAAAAGTTCAAGACCCCGAATGTGGATCGGATGGCGAAAGAGGGAATGAAAATGACTGATTTTTATTCTTCCAGCACCGTTTGTGCCCCTTCCCGTTCCAGCCTGATGACCGGTCATCACTCGGGGCATGGTTTCATCCGCGGGAACAAAGAGATCCGGCCCGAGGGCCAACACCCGTTGCCTTTGAAAGCGATCACCATTCCTGAAGTTTTAAAGGAGTCAGGGTATATTTCCGGCATGTTCGGTAAATGGGGGTTGGGAGCACCGGGATCGGAGGGGGATCCCATGAACCAAGGATTTGATCGTTTTTATGGTCTCAATTGCCAGCGCCAGTCGCACAACTTTTATCCTAGCCATGTTTGGAGTGACCGGAAGAAAGTCACGCTTGATCGCAAGCATTATTCCCATAACCTGATTGCGGATGAATGTTTGAAATTTATTCGGAAGAACAAGGATAATCCTTTCTTTTGTTATGTTCCCTTCACCATTCCTCATGCCGCGATGCAGTCACCCGAAAAGCGTATCGCTCCATGGCGGAAAAAGTTTCCTGAATTTGAAAAAGTCACCGGAAAGTATGGCGGTTCGGTAATCACTAATCCGGTTGCCGCTTTTGCGGCAATGATGGAACACATGGATGAGGATGTGGGTCGAATTTTGAATTTGCTGGAAGAATTGAAAATTGATGAAAATACCCTGGTAATCTTTACCTCGGATAACGGACCCCACAAGGAAGGCGGACACAAGCCTGATTTTTTTGACAGCAATGGCCCGCTCAAGGGCTACAAGCGTGATTTGTACGAAGGGGGGATTCGAGTGGCTACCGTGGCCTGGTGGCCTGGCAAAATTGAATCTGGCACATCCAGTTCCCATATTGCGGCTGGCTGGGATCTCATGCCCACGCTTTGTGAGCTATCCGGGACGCCAGCCCCGGATGGTTTGGATGGAGTTTCTTTTGCTCCCACTCTTCTTGGACAAGCTCAAGGACAAGAAAAACGCCAATATCTTTACTGGGAGTTTCACGAGCAGGGTGGAAAGCAGGCAGTCCGAATGGGCAAGTGGAAAGGGATTCGCCTGAATGTACGGAAAAATCCAAATTCCCCGGTCGAACTTTATGACTTATCGAAGGACATCGGGGAAAAGAATGACATTTCTTCCAAGTACCCGGAAATCGTCAGTAAAATGGAGACCGCGATGAAGGACTCTCACCAGGGAAACCCAATTTTTCCTTTCATCGAATAATCCTACGGGCGGATTTGAGCTAGGGGACGCCCCCTATGGTTTCGCGAATGCAGGGATCAGGTTTTCGGGTAATTCTTTAAGCAATTTTCCCATCCCTTGGTTGTGAGCGGTAGCGACCACCACAAGGTCAATCGAGGGTGCCACAAAAATGAATTGTCCTCCCGCACCGCGTCCCTGAATTAAGGGGTACATCTTGCCTTGAACCTCGCGGGTTTGGTGCCACCAAAAATAACCGTAAAAATTTTCTTCATTGGTTTGAACAAGGGGTGAAGTGGCTTTTTTTACGAAGGCCCGGGGAAGAAGTTGTTTTCCATTCCATCTTCCTTGATTCAGAGTAAGCAAGCCGAACTTGATCATATCCCGAGAACGGATGCTGGAGCCCGCTGCGGATTTCGGGTATCCACTCAAGTCCTCCTGCCAATTGTAATTAAATATGCCCAGAGGCTTAAGCAGATGGTCGCGAATAAATTGCTCTGCAGTTCCGGGTACCACAGCTTCCAGAACTTGCATAGTGAGTACGGGGTCGGAAGCTTGGTATTTGTAGGGTTTGGGAGCAGTAGGAAGGGGGCGGGTGAAGTGAAGGTAAGCTTGTGCCTGACCTTGGCCAATCAACCGTCCCGGTTCGCTGAGAATGTCGGGAAGGCGTTTTTGCGGGAGCAAAATACCCGAGCTCATCTGCATGGCTTGATCCAAGGTAATTTCATGTGCTCCCTCCGCTAATTCGGAGGAATCGATTCCATGGAGAAAGGAGGTGACGGGTTTGTTCAGGTCCTCCATGGTCAAATGTCCGAGTTGAATCGCTCTTCCTACAGCATAAGCAGTGTAAGATTTGGTAATCGACATCTGATAATGAGGATAATTTGCCCGGCCTCGCCGGTAATAGGCTTCAAGAATGAGTTTCCCCCGATGGGCGATCAGTAAGCTGTCGGTGTTTCCGAATTTGACCGAGTCCGAGGGCTCTCCGAGTCGGCGAGCATAGGCAAGAATCCTTTCCCGATCCTCTCCCCCTGCGCCCAGTTTCCCTACTTTTAATTGATCCTTCCGGTCTCTCGGAGCGGGAGTAATAAATGATTTTTTGAGATAAGGAATCTTTTTCTCACTTTCAAAGGAAATATCCTCGGCATTTAGATCGACTACCTCTGGGCCCAAACCGTTGTCGACCAGATCCTGACTAATGCATGAGGTGAGAAAGAGAGTGAGAAAAAGAACGGTTTTCAAGAATTTGGGTTGGGTAAGTGGTTTGCTCAAAGAAAGAAATGGAACGCAATCAACTTGACTGCTGATCTTAGAAAATACGAAATCAATGCAATGATAAAACTATCTGTGCTTTCTCTCTTATTCGCAACCTTAACCTGTGCTCTTTTTGCAAAGTCCGGTCCTGCAATCCGCAAGGAAATCAAAGAAGAAAACGGCCGTAATGTGGAGTACATGTTCATCGACGGAATCAAGGTGCATGAAAAGGATCCTGAAAAACAACCGCAGCCCCCGGTAGTGGAACCCAAGCCTTATGATGCCAAAAGTAGCAAACCACCCAAGGGTGCGATTGTTCTTTTTGATGGTACTCAAAAAACTCTAAAAAATTGGCAGGCGACCAATGGCGGGCCAACGAAATGGAAATTAGTGGACGGAGCTTTGGAATCTGTACGGGGAGGCGGTTATCTGCAGAGCAAGAAAAAATTTGGATCCTGTAAATTGCACATTGAATTTGCCACACCCAGAGAAGCAAAGGGGAGTGGGCAGGGTCGAGGAAATAGTGGTGTCTTTCTTATGGGTCAGTATGAGATCCAGGTTTTGGATTCATACAATAATATTACCTATCCGGATGGGCAATGCGGTGCTCTTTATGGCCGGGCCAAGCCGTTGGTCAACGCATCACGGGGTCCGGGAGAATGGCAATCCTATGATGTGACTTTCCATCGACCCATTTTTAATGAAGCTGGGAAAGTTACCCGCAAGGCAAAGTTTCATGTCATTCACAATGGTCATGTGATTCATGATCATTTGGAGCTAAGCGGAGGAACTGGTTGGAAAGGACCGCACTCGATTTCCGAATACAAGAAACATGGCGATAAAGGACCTATAAAAATGCAGGATCATGGGAACCCGGTGCGCTTTCGAAATGTTTGGGTTGTGCCCTTACCTGAAGTTTGACTCAATCTGAATTCTTTCTAACCAACCAATGATGTTGGAGTTTAAGTGTTCGGATATTATTTGCCTTCAATAATTTGTATGTGGTTTTCGCTGTGGGTGCGGAACCAAATCTCTGCCTCGTCCCATCTGGGCTCTTCCAATCCGTCCTTCCAGTCATTAAGCTGAGTAATCATTTGCTCGGATCTTTTCTTTTCCGATTGGATCAAGTTTGTGGATTCACTCAGATCTTTCTCAAGGTTGTAAAGGGCATGGCCATAATCCTTCACATAAATTAATTTCCATGGCCCCTCCCGCATCGCAGAAAACCAGAGTTTGTGCCAATAGAGGTTTTGGTGAGGAGGCGTAGCTTTTTCTCCTTGGATGAAGGGCAGAAGGTTTACCCCGTCCAGAGTCTTTAAATCTTTATCCTTGGCTCCTGCTGCGGCCAGAGAAGTGGCCATAATATCCAAAGAGATCATCATCGGATCAAATGTCTCAGGCTCCTTAAATTGCTTAGGCCAATGAGCAAAAAAGGGAACCCGGGTACCCCCTTCAAATTTGATTCCTTTATGCCCAGCTAGGGGAAGGTTGATCGATGCGTTTCCAGTGGCTCCTCCGTTATCACTGAGAAACCAGATGAGAGTGTTTTCAAATCGACCGGTTTCCTTGAGGGAAGCGACAAGTTTTCCGATTGCCCGGTCCATTGCCCAGATCATGGCAGCGTAGCTTCTTCTCTTGGTATTTTCAATTGATGCGAATCGGGCCTTGTCATCCTCGGTTGCATGCATCGGTCCATGAGGAGCAGTAAAGGAGTGGAACAGAAAGAAAGGTTTGTCGTTTTCTGCATGGATGAAATCGATCGCTTTTTGTCCGAACACATCAGTCAGGTAGCCATTGAATTTCACCTGCTTTCCATTCTCTTCGATCGCTTTGGCATTGCCTAGTTTATCATCCTTTTTGGCATGATAGAAATAACTTCTCGAACCGGAACGCAGGCCATAAAAATAATCAAATCCGCGACGGGTTGGATAAAATTCATCCTGGTTTCCCAAATGCCACTTGCCGATCAACCCAGTCCGGTAGCCCATTTCTTGGAGACGGTCCGCCAGGGTGACTTGTTTCAAATCCATGCCGTCGGTGGGGGGAGGGGAATTTGCTTCGTGCCCAAAGCGTTGCTGGTATCTTCCGGTCATCAGTCCCGCCCGTGATGGACTGCACACCGACGCGGAGACATGTCCATCAGTGAAACGGATCCCGTTGTTGGCCAGCTTATCAATGTTTGGCGAACGAATATCATCCGATCCCTGATACCCAAGGTCTGCCCAGCCAAGATCATCTGCAAGAAGGATAATAATGTTTGGCTTATCCTTTGCCGAAAGAGAAATCGTAAAGCACAATAAGACCAAATTGATCGAAAAACATTTCATTATTTTAAGTTCACCCGAGTGTAGGGACTGGAAATGTAAGTTCTATAAGCCGATTCCTTGTATCGTAGCGTTTTACCGTGGTTGCTGAAGAAATCAATGCGTTTGGCTTTGGGGTCAAGCTTGATGGTGGCGGTCCATTGATCCCCCATTTTTTTCATTTCCATGGTTTGGTTATCCGGAATCATTTCGCTGATGTAATTGGGGCTGCCATCCGGAGCACGGTCGAAGATCCACCAGATGCGACCACTTTCTTCGGCAGAACCCGAGGCGAAGGAAACACTTACTTTTAGAGTTTTGTTTGTAAGTTCACTTTTCACTTGAGGGGGGGCTAGCAGGTCACCCTTCACCTCACTAGGAAAGAAATGCTTGAGCATAAACCCAGTTTTGTTCTGTTGATCCCGTTCGATCTTGGAATGGCCCCGCTTCCCATGCCCAGTGTTGGCACCGAGATAAATGGGAATCGTTGGATGCTGTTTCCCTCCCCAAGCCATATCGAAGGCAACGAAGTCGTGGGTGCCGGGGTGGAAGAGCATATTCACCCCTCGTTTTCTTAAAGCATTCAGGTTTCGGGATATGAATACATCATCTGAAATGTCTCGGGCGAAATTTTGCAGCTCTTTCCAGGTACCGCCCGCATCCAAAACGCGTTCATTAAAATTGGGTCCGAAATGCCCTCCGGTAAACCCACCCCTTCTTCCAGGTTGAGCCCGTAATTCTTTCCATGCGTCCTCGTCATTTAGGCGGAGAGGAGAGTCCCAAATGGGAGAAACGGTCGCATGCACCGCGGTCATGCGCTCGTCGTGGATGATTGCCATGGAGGGGGATGCTCCGTTTTTTGATCCGCCGGAGGCGGCAACCTTTCCCCTTTCAAAATGATCCTTTTCTGCGTATGCGGTGGTGATGGCACGCATCAAGGTAGCGGGCCAAGCCCAATATTGGATTTTAACTCTCGGGTTAAGCGTTTCGGCAAACCTCTTCTCCGAAGCCTGGGATAATGCACGTTGGCCATAGGTTCCCGGTTCTTGCACAACAGTGAAGACCAGACCGACTCCTCCCTCCAAAAGTTCCCGCTCGGCTGGGCTGGGCCGTGCGTCTTTTTCCAGTCGTGAAGGGGTGCTTCCTCCGGTCAGGTGAAAGCCCTGAGCTTTACGGTTGGCGGGCACCACCATGCGAACGGGGATTCGGTATTCCTGCCCAGGCCATAGATCACCCACATTGATGGTGACCAGTTTCTGCCGGGTTGCGATGGGACCTTGTACCTGGTGCCATTTTTGCAGAACCTTTATTTGAAGAGTGCTTGAGTCACGGATTTCCTCCATGTCGAAGACCTTCATACTGAAGGCTGAGAAGCAGAAGAAGAGGCTAAAGAGTGTGGTGATCACAATTTTATACATGATGAATAGTTTTTAAGTTACCTTTTTTTTTAATTTTTATAGCCTTGAATATCTTTCAGCCACTTTTCCAGAGCGGGTAGGGCGTCGGCTTCCGATTCGTCAATGATGGGTGAAGGATCGGGCATTTTTACATGTGGACGTATCTCGCCCTCAATCTTGCTGAAGAATTGATAAGCCTTGTCAGTGAGCTTTTTTAAGATTTCCGGGTATTGATTTGCCATGTTTTGAGTCTCTCCAAGGTCCTTCTCCAAATCGTACAATTGTTTTCCGACCATCTTCCACTTACCGAGCCTGTAAGCCTTGCCCTTATGGGCAAAACCAACACGGGGTGATTTTGCAGTTTCGGGACGCAAAAAGAGATCCGATAGATCGTACCCATCAATCTTGTTGCCCGAAAGTTTGCCACCGCAAAATTTCGCTAGAGTGGGTAGCAGATCACAGCTGACCCCAATTTCATTAGAGATTTTGCCTGCCGGAACGGATCCCGGCCAGTGAATCAGGAAGGGTGTTCGCGGACCGCCCTCGTACATAGATCCTTTACCGCCTTTGAGCGGTCCCATACTCGTCCCCTTCGATCCACCATTATCAGACAGGAATAGGACCATGGTGTTTTTCTCGATCCCGAGGTCCTTCAATGTGCTAAACACAGTGCCAACCGCGGCATCCAGCTCTTCGACCTGAGCCTTAAGGTGAAGGGTAAGTTCCACACCTGTTTTATTGGCCTCCGAGCGAGGAGCCCGGGCAGGCAGGAAGTCCGGATGCCCTACGCGAGGGAGGTGCACCGCGGCATAGGGCAGGTACACAAAGAAGGGGTTTTTCTTTCTGCCTTGTTCCCGAATGAAGTTTAGGGCGGCCTTCGTAGTTGCGTGGGTCAGCAAGCCCTGATCAGTTGCATTTTTTACAACCGCCACGGACTTTCCATCCACCATCCAAGGCAGCGGAGTCTGCCAGTCCTTGAACTTCTTCCATATCTTTGTCACGGGATCATAGGGCGCCCACATATCATTGGAGTATGGAATTCCCTCATAGACATCAAAACCATGGTCATTGGGCAGATAACCGGCCCGATGACCAAGGTGCCACTTACCGAAGCAACCCGTTGCATAACCGGCATCCTTGAACATCTCGGCCATGGTATACTCAGACGGGTTCAAGGCTTTGGGTTCGTTAGGAAAACAGACTCGACCATCCATTCCCACACGCTTGGCGTAGCAACCGGTCAGAAGTGCGGCTCTTGATGGCGTACAATTTTGCGAGGCATTATAGAAGTCAGTAAACTTAAGACCCTCCGCCGCCATTCTGTCCAGGTGTGGCGTCTGGTTGATCTTTGAACCAAAAGGTCCGATATCCCCGTAGCCCATATCGTCTATAAACATAAGGACGACATTTGGTCTTGCTGGGGAGCGGTTGCGACGCCATTCAAGCAAAGTGGGTACCCCTTCCGAATCAGTAAGAAGTGGCTTGGGGTTCTCCTCATGGCCGGCCGGCCGAATCTCGCTTTCAAGTTCCTCGACATGGGCATCCAGTGCGGAGATTAATTCCCTGACCTTTTCCGGATGCCGGTCCGCGAGGTCATTTTGTTCGCCCAAATCTTTTTCCAAGTCATACAACTCGGCGAAACGATCCGCTTTTACCTTATAGCGGACAAGTTTCCAATTCCCCTGCCGGATGCCGTCCTTTTCGTAATAAAGTATTTCATGGGGGGATTTCGCTTTGGCCTCCCCCATTAGGATTTTGCTGATGTCATGCCCGTCGATGATTCGATCCTGTGGAACTTTCTGGCCAGTAAGGTTGGCGATGGTGGGGAGCAGGTCAATGCTGGCCATGATCTCATGGGATACGGAGCCGGCTTTGATTTTTCCGGGCCACCAGGCAAGGGTAGGGACCCGCATGTGCCCTTCGTATTTGGGGCCGAATTTATGCCCCCTCAAGGGGCCACTGTTGGTTTTGCCGGCTCCTCCGTTGTCATTGGTGAAAAGAACAAGGGTGTTCTTCTCGATCCCATTTTTTCGTATGCAGTCAAGGATCCGACCCGTACTTGAATCAATCTCGCCAACCAGTGCCCGCATGACATCTTCACCGGCGGAATTCAGGCGTTCAGGAGTTACCATAAAGGGGGCATGCACCGCAGAGTGTGGAACATAACAGAAGAAGGGCGAGTCCTTATGCGTGTTGATGAAGTCGACCGCGGCATCGGTGATCGAGTCAGTAATCACCGCCTGGCTGGGAGCATCGGGGATGTGGGCAACGGGTTCGTTCCCCACCATCCAGGGCAGGGGTGGATATTTTCGTTTTGGATTTCCTGGAACCCACATGTCGTTGGAATAAGGAATGCCCTGATATTCATCAAATCCCTGGGCAAGGGGCATAAATTGAGGTTGGTCTCCGAGGTGCCATTTACCAAAGCACCCGGTCTTGTACCCTCCTTTTATGAGGATCTCGGCAATGGTGATTTCGGTAGGGTTTAATCCCCGCTTATCCCCGGGGAAAACCACGCTTCTGCCCATCTCAATACGGTCGGCGTAGCAACCGGTCATTAGTGCGGAACGGGAGGGCGTGCATGCGGTGGAACTCACATAAAAGTCGGTGAGTTTCATTCCCTCATTCGCCATCCGGTCCAGATGCGGGGTAGGGTGGGTTGAACCAAAGGGACCGATATCCCCGTAGCCCATGTCGTCAGTGAAAATAACAACAACATTCGGCTGGTTTTCTCTTGCAAATAGCGATGGGCATCCAAGAAAAAAGGAAAAGAAAATGCCTAAAATTGAAGATAACTTAAAGAAAGATGGGGAACTCATGGCATGAAAAAGGAAAGCAATATTTTTCAGGAATGAAAAAAAAGATAGTACCTTCAAAACCGATGCTGCTGTCAAATATGGAAATTCGTCTTATGATAAAAATCCTCTGCTGCAACTTGGTTTTCGTTGATGAATTTACAGGTAAAGTGTCTAATGCAACCTTTGTATTTTTATCAATCATTTGTGAAACTTCATTCTAAGTGGGCCCTTTTTTTTCTGGTTCATCTGTTCCATGGCTTTGCTCTGATTATCGAGGGGAATTACAAGGTTGATGCCATATTGATTGAAGTACCTCCAATTTTGGATGGAGAACTCGATGACCCCTGCTGGAAGGATTTGCGGGTTGTCGAGGGCTTCCGCCAGCGCCGGCCTAATCAGGGAATGGACGCGACCGAAAAAACTGAAGTAAAGCTTTGCAGAGATGAAAATACTCTCTTCATCGGAGTTCGGTGTTTTGATTCTCAACCTGAAAAGATTCGAGCAAGTGTAATGCAACGGGATGCTACGGTCAGAGGAGATGATTACTTTTTCATCTTGATCGATCCGTTCAATCGTGGACGAGATGGCTATTACTTTCGTACGAATGCCAATGGGGCCAAAGGTGAGGCTCTAGTTAGTTCAACAATGGGGAGACCGAATATGGACTGGGATACAATTTGGGAGGTTCGCTCGAAAAGAGATAACTTTGGATGGACTGCCGAGTTTGCCATTCCTTTTCGAAGCATTCCCTTCGATGATTCCTCTGACAATTGGATGATTGATTTTGGAAGATGGTTTTCTCGCGGGCAGGAAAGATCCAAGTGGGTAAACTACTCGCGTAATGGGCAATGGTTTACCCTTGAGGAGACGGGTGTTTTGACTGGTTTGTCTGGATTGGATTCGGGTAGGGGGATTGATTTCAAACCCTATCTCTCTGCTCAATGGCTTTCAGAAGATTCTCAAGAAGAAGATACTTATGAAACCGGGTTTGATTTATTCTATCGATTGGCACCCAGCCTAACTGCAACTTTCACATATAATACCGATTTTGCCGAGGCTGAAGTCGATCAGCAAAGGGTGAATTTGAGCCGTTTCCCTCTTTTTTATCCAGAAAAGCGTGATTTTTTTCTTGAGGGATCGGACCAGTTTTCTTTTGGAGGTATGGAGAGAAGTCCCTTGGCTTTCCATTCACGAACCATTGGCCTTTCCGAAGATGGATCTAAAATTCAAGTCACCGCAGGTGCTAAATTAACCGGTCGTTTGGGACCTCTTGGTATTGGCCTTTTAGGAATGGGTCTGGATGAGTTTGAGGAACTCGATTCCGATCAGGCAATCGTGGGCCGGTTTACCTATGATCTGTTTGAGGAATCAAAAGTGGGAACGGTTTTTACTCACGGTGATCCGCAGAGTAATCTCAATAATCATTTGGCAGGAGTAGACTTACATTTACGTTCCAGTGATTGGTGGAAAGGCCAAAGCATTTCCTGGCATAGTTTTTACATGGCCACGAGTGACGAGAATAAAAGTTCAGATGACGTTTTTGGAAGCCATTTTTCGTTGCCGAACTATCCTTTTAAAGCAGGTGGACACTGGCTTCGAACCGGCGAGGATTTTGAACCGGGTCTTGGATTTGTTAGAAGAAGGGGAGGGCAGTCGGTTGGGTTAAGTTTTACTTATTTTTTCGAACAAGCTGAAAGTGAATGGGTAGAAGACCTTTCCGTGAGCATGGATTATGATCGATATGAGTTGCTTGATGGGCATCTAGATTCAGAAGATCTGGAGTGGGATGTACTTGGGGTGAAAACCCTGGAAGGGGATTACTTTGGGTTTGCCGTGGAGTTTGAAAGGGAAATCCTTCGCGAGCCTTTTGAGATCATTGACGACTTGGTGGTGCCGGTTGGCGAATACCGAGGAATCGATTTCGAAGTCGAATTTAGCTCAAGCAGTGATCGGATTTTATCTGGTGAAATCGAGTTGGCCTATGGGGATTACTTTGGTGGATCCTCGACTCGTGCTGAACTTGAGCTTTCTTGGCGTCCCTCCAGATTCCTGCGTTTTGATTTTGAGATCGACTCTACTCTTGCAAAATTACCGCTAGATGAATTCGAGGTTTTATCCGGATCCTTTGGTCTGCGGGTCACTCCCACCACGCAACTATCCTTCAACGCGATTACCCAGTATGACAACCAGTCCGAAATTATTGGGATCAACTGCCGAGCTCGTTACATCATAAAATCGGGAAGCGATCTTTTTTTGGTTCTTAATAAAGGGTACCAGCGAGAAGATAACAATGACAGAAGCTTTCGGACTTTTAAGACCGAAGCAGTCACCAAACTGGGTTGGACTTTTCAATTTTAATTTAGATCCATCTCGGAAGGCTGGCTAAGTTGAAAACAATAAATTGTAAACCGAAGTAAACCTATCTATTTTTTAACCTCTTCGATGAATCAGGTTTGTCTTTTATTACCATTATATTCTAAACCATATTCCATGAACTTGAACTATAATATATTTGTTCGTTCCATTCTTACTGTTTTATCGCTTCACTGTTCTGCCATTCAGGCGGAAACAAGAAAAATCACCCTTGGGGTCAAACCGGGACTGCATTTCGAGCCCAAAGTACTTCATGTCCTACCCGGGGAAGAGGTCGAACTGACTTTTGATAATTCGGACATGATGATGCACAATTTCGTTCTTGTAAAACCAGGCATGCGTATGGGCATAGTCGAGGCGGCCAACGCTCTGGGTGCAGAGGGTCCAACGCTCCATTATGTCCCGGTCTCAGAGAATGTTCTCGCTTCCACACCCGTGGTCATGCCCAAAAAGAAAGCAACAATCCGATTCAAAGCTCCCCTCAAGGAAGATCAGTATCCCTATGTGTGTACCTTTCCCGGTCATGGGTTTCTGATGCACGGAACCCTGTTTGTGGCAAAGACTGAGCCTAAGGAATTAACC
>DEYT01000168.1:15200-26266 GCA_002364975.1 Opitutia bacterium UBA3151
TTCTCCCCGAATTCGGTGACCCCATGTGTGGCTTGTATTGGTGTGGCCCCGACCGGGGAAGTCTTTGCGGGGGTTGATCAGATCGGATCGCTGGGTAAAGGAGGAGGCAAAGGCCGCATTATCCGCCTGGTCGACGAGGATCATGACGGGATTTCCGATATTCGTACCGAGTATGCCTTGATTGATAACCCTAGGGGTATTTTGCCAGTTGGGAACAAACTGTATGTTCTGCATACAAAATGGGGTGAAGGGAAGAAGTTCGACGGGATGTTTCTCTCGGTGCTGGAAGATCTGGACGGGGACGGGCTGGCTGATGGACCACCGAGGCACTTAGTCAGAGAGATAAGCACCCGCAAATATAATCAGGCTCGTGGGGTTGATCATACGACCAATGGTATCCGCATGGGGATTGACGGGTGGATTTATGTAGCGGTGGGAGATTTTGGATTTGTGGATGCCACCGGTACGGATGGAAAAAAACTGACCATGTTCGGGGGAGGAATTATACGGGTCCGTCCGGACGGTACCGAACTAGAAACCTATGCCAGTGGATTACGCAACATTTACGATGTTGCGATCGATCCCTTTCTGAATCTGTTCACCCGTGGAAACACCAATGATGGAGGGGGCTGGAATATGCGCTTTATTCATGAGGTTCAGACCGGCGAGTACGGTTACCCCATGCTTTTTAAGCGCTACACAAGTGAAATCATCCCCGCCTTGGTGGATGTGGGGGGCGGTTCCGGAACCGGTGCAATGTTCTTCGAGGAACCGGGTTGGCCGGAAAAGTACAATGATGTGCCGATGATGTGTGACTGGGGACGGGGTCAATTATTCATTCACCGAATTTCCCCTGATGGCCCGAGTTTCACTCAGGAACAGGAAAACTTCATCAAGTGCGGAAGAATCACCGATGTGGACTGTGACGGTTCCGGACGTTTATTTATTGGGAGTTGGAGTAATTCTGGTTTCAAAGGGGGAACGGGGGGCTATGTCGCCCGAGTCGTGCCCAAGAATTGGGAATACAAGGCGTTTCCAAATTTGAAGAAATGTAATACGGTCGACCTCGCTAATCTACTGCGCACGCACAGTGCCAAGACGAGGTTGCATGCCCAGCAGGAAATCCTTCGTCGGGGAGGATCAGGCAAAGAAGTATTGGCCGTTGCGGTTGACAAGGTAATTGCTCCTAAATGCCGGGTGGCCGCGATTTTCACTTTGAAACAACTACTCGGTGAAAAGTCTCATAAGGATCTTTTGAAATTGATCGATGATCCTGCGGTGGCTGAACATGCACTGCGTGCGCTGGCTGACCGCAAGACGCAGCTCAATGGTGTTCCGGTTAAAGTATTTAAGGACGCCCTCAAGCATCAAAATCCACGGGTTCAAGTAGCGGCCGCGGTCGCTCTCGGACGGCTTGGAGACAAGTCAGCGGCAGAGGCTTTGCTTGCCGTCTCCAATCCACCCAAAGTGGAACCGCTCCCCATATTAGTGTCTCCCCTAGTGGAAAAGAGGCGGAGTCCCATGCTCCATCAAAGCCCAGTCATCGAGGGAAAAGGTATTCATAAGTTCGATATCGACATCTCTGGATGGAAGGAACTTCACCTTACTCTCGGGGACGGGGGGAATGGAACTGGGAACGATCACGGTGCCTGGTTTGATCCCCTCCTAGTTAAGAAAGATGGAACCTCAATTAAGCTGACCGATCTGAAGTGGTCCAAGGCGATCCAGGGCTGGGGTAAAACGCGTGTCGGATTTAGTGCGACCGGGGCGAAGCTTGCACGGAAGGACGGTAAGGAAATGAATAACGGAATCGGTACGCACTCCATTGGATTTATCAAGTACAGCAAACTTCCAGAGGAAGCGGTGCGGTTTCAATGTACCGCCGGTCTCGCCAGTACGGCTCACCGAGGAAAAGTACGTTTTTATGTGAGCCGGTCACCCGTTAAAAAATTAGCCGGCAAAGGGATGGAGGCGATTCCAGAAGGTCCGCATGCCATTCCGAATTCGGCATCCATCCTTCCTCATGTTGCCCGGCAGGCATTAGTGTCACTGGATGCGTGGGCTGCATGTGTGGGTGCAATTGACACGCCCAACCAAGGGGGTGCCCTGATGGCGCTTCGCTATATGCACAGACCGGAAGCGGTTGATGCACTCATTGAATATTTCGAGGGCACGACGGAATCCGACACCAGGCAGCGAATTGCACGAAGCCTAGTCAGACTGGTGAACCGCGAAAAACCCTACATCGGTGAGACATGGTGGAGCACTCGTCCGGATACCCGCGGCCCTTACTACTATCCGACTCCCTGGGAAAAGACCGATGCGATAATAAAGTCGTTGATGAAAGTAGCCAATTCGGGGGATTCTGCCACTCGTTTTGTCATTTCCGAACTGGCGAAAAAAGACCGTGCCGAGATCCCCGGTTTATAACCACCCGGGTACATGTCCGGATATAAATATTAGGTTGTCTGAAGCGTTGACCAAGCAGAAGATGTTCCTGCATTCCAAAAAAAACCAGAAACCACATTTATTTATGAAGCGATATTTTGTTTTAATTGCAGCTTGTATTTTCATGCAAATGGGAGTTCATAGATTGGCCGGGAACCAACCCAATGTGGTGATTTTACTGGCGGATGATTTAGGATATCAGGATGTGGGCTGTTATGGTGGTCCGGTTCAAACTCCTGCGATTGATCTGTTGGCTAAGGAGGGTGCCCGCTTTACCGATTTTTATTCCGGTTGCGCAGTCTGTTCACCTTCCCGGGCAACCTTGTTGACAGGTAGGCATCATATAAGAACGGGAGTGTACAGTTGGATTTCGGACGAAGCGCAAGACTCTCACTTGCTTCTTCGCGAACTCACGATTGCGGAAATTTTAAAGGATCGGGGATATTCCACGGCTCATATTGGAAAATGGCATCTGGGTTTACCGACAAAGAACCGGTCCAAGCCCACTCCCAGTCATCATGGGTTTGATTATTGGTTTACCACTTGGAATAATGCATCTCCCAGTCATAAGAACCCGAATAATTTTATTCGGAATGGAGAGGCGGTCGGACCTTTGGAAGGTTACTCCTGTCAGTTGGTGGCGGATGAAGCGATCGATTGGCTGGATCATCACCGCCATCTCAAGTCTCCCTTCTTTTTAAATATTTGGTTTCATGAACCCCATGCCCCGATTGCGGCACCCGATAAGATTGTTTCCACTTATGGTGAACTAAAAGACAAAGCCGCAATTTACTCCGGTACCATTGATAATACCGACCGGGCAATCCATCGGGTAGTCGAAAAATTACAGGCCATGGGAGTTCGTGAAAATACCTTGATTATTTATGCATCAGACAATGGTAGCTACCGGGAAGACCGGACCGGAAATCTAAGGGGAAGAAAGGGCTCAAACTGGGATGGAGGAATTCGGGTGCCGGGCATCTTTTCCTGGCCGGGGGTGATTAAACAAAATAGTGCGATAAAGGAACCAGCTGGATTGGTTGATGTATTACCCACTCTGTGCGGCTTGTTAAATTTGGAAGCACCTCAGGACCGAGTGGTGGATGGTTCTGATTTATCCACCTTATTGAAAGGTGAACCAAATAAGTTCAGAAGGCATCAACCTCTATTCTGGCACTTACAAAAATCCCGACCGATTGTGGCGATGAGGGATGGAGATTTCTCCTTGGTGGCAAATCCGGATTATGAAATTTCCACGACAAATATGTTTCAGGAATCTTGGATACCGACTATTAAGACTGGCGGGTATAAGGATTTCCAACTCTATGACCTGTCCAAAGATCCAGGCCAGATCCAAAATATTGCTTCTGAAAATCCAGAATTACTTCATAAGTTGAAAGCGAAATTATTAAAAGTGAATCAAAGCATTATGTCGGATGGAACCGACTGGCATCTCCAGTAGTTTAATTAAAAAATATTTTCCTGCAATTGACTTTGGATCAGACAAAAATTAATTAGAAAGATCGCTTGATTTATAATAAACATACTTTCTCAAAGAGTTGTATTTTCATAATTCCTGTTTTATTATTGGTTTCAAAATGTATCGCTTATTTTTAATTACCATCTTTAGTTTTTTCGTTTCTTCAAATTTTATCGTGGCGAATGAAGACAAAGAAGAAGCTCGTCCTGAGGTAAGACTGGCAGCAGCCGAAAAGATTTTATTGGATTCGTCCAATATATCACTGATTTATGTTGAAGGTTTAGTATGTCCTTCTTGTGCAATCGGAATTCGTAAAAACCTTTCAAAGATGAAAGTCGTTGATAACACAAGGTTTAAGGACGGCATTGATATGAATCCTGAAACTCAGCTTGTTACTATTGCCCTCAAAGAGGGTGGTGTCCTGAACACTAAAGACTTAATTGAGTGTGTAGAAGATGCTGGTTACGCAGCGATCGAAGAGTACAAACTGCATGATAGCCATTTGGATGCTCACAAGTTTAACCACGATGCATCCGTGAAAATAGTGCATCATACCAAGAAGTAAATTCCCTTACATTGATAAAGAATTTCTTTTTACTGGTAAGCACTTTTTATTGCTTTTTTGCTTCTCCTATAGTTAATGCCGATGACCCGGTAATGAATATGATGCCCCGGTGGTCTGGTGGTTGGGGATATCAAGTTCATTATGAATTCATCAATGAAACCGACTTGCTCATGGGTAGCAATAAGCTCTACCCAGGCCTTTCAGAGGAAATCAATGTCATGCATTTTGAAGGCGTTTATACATGGAAGAAAGAAATTCGTATCATTGCCAAGCTTCCCTATGTGTTGAGTGCGGAACGGGAAATGCCCGACGGTTCCGGAGGTAAATTGATCCAGAAAGACAGTGGGTGGGGGGATCTAAATCTTGGTCTTCCGCTTAAAAAATATTTCAATCTGGACGGAAAAAGTGGTTCCTGGACTTTTAAACCGATGGTGCGAATCCCGCTTTCTAAAAAAGACGAATACGATTTTTATTACAAAGAGTTCGGTGTTGGGCTGGGTTTTGGTCATGAGTTTGAGACCGCAAATTTCTTCTTTGGATTCGGTTCAGCCTGGTGGATTTTTGACGGTAATCGCCCCGCTGAAATCCATTCTTCGCTAGATTTTGGCTATAATTTTGAGACTAAAAATTCGAACGGTTCAATCTTCTGGGAAACCGATTTACACTTCGAGGATGATGAATCCAGGACTCTGGGCTCAGGTCCTGCATTCTACTTTAATCATAATGACACCATTCATTCACGAATCGAATGGAAGCATGATATAATTGACCACCAGGGAATTCTAGACCACGGCAACGGCAACCATTTTAAAGTCGGGATTGGCTGGGTTTTTTAAAATTAGGTAATTATAATCCCAGTATTCATCCTAATCGGAACTTGGGTACTTCGAATAAACTAAAGATAACATAATTATTGCCTCTAGTTGGCTTAGTCGTTCAGTCTAAAAAAATGCGAGCCCAATTTTTTCTTTCCCTTTTTTTATCTGTATTTACAGCAAAATTAACAAGTGAATCTGATTCGAAGTTTAAAATTGCTTTTGGTTCATGCGGGAAACAAACCCATCCTCTTCCCATATTCTACGAAGTCGTTAAGCAAAATCCCAATGTATTCATTTTCTTAGGTGATAATATTTATGGTGACACCCATGATATGGATGTCCTTAAAAAAAAATACCATGAATTAGGGGCAAAGGAATCTTATCAGCACTTGATTCAAAACACCGAGGCACTGGCAACTTGGGATGATCATGATTATGGCCAAAATGATGCGGGTAAGTATTACACTCAGAAGGAGAGTTCAAAGCAAATATTTTTGGAATTTTTTAAAGAACCTAAAAATTCAGAGAGGTATAAACACCACGGGATTTATCATTCAGTTTATAAAAAAACAGGAAATAAAACCATTCAGATCATTCTCTTGGATAATCGTACCTTCAGGGATGACTTGGTACGATTCCCGAAAGGACAAAAGATCCCGGGGCGCTTTTTTTACCGTCCCGATTATCTTCCCCATACGGATGACTCCAAAGCTTTTCTTGGAGAAGAACAATGGTTTTGGCTCGAAGATGAGCTTAAGAAAAAAGCGGATTTGCGAATCATTGCTTCAGGATCCCAATTTTCTCATGAATATAATGGATATGAATCCTGGACTAATTTTCCCCATGAACAGAAACGCCTCATCCAACTAATTAAGAAGACCAAAGCGAACCATTTACTTTTTATTAGTGGAGATGTTCACTACGCTGAGGTCTCGAAATTTGAGCATCCAGATTGCTATCCGATTTATGATGTCACTTCCAGTGGACTTTCCAGTACATGGAGATTTGCAACTCCCAATAAGAATCGTTTGGAGGGCCCAATTATGGAAAACCATTTTGGATTATTATCCGTTGATTTTGAGCATGATGATCCCCATGTATTAACTGAGATATGGGATATTCGCGGTAATCAGCGTGTAGAATTTTCCATTCCGTTGAATGAGATAAGCTTTCATTAAGAACGTTTCCTGTTCTATAAAATATTCTCATGGATGAAGAATTTCTATTGTGGATGAAAATTCGAATAGGTACTTATTAAATACCCTCGGGGCTTTTATTATGAAAAACTTGATTCAATTATTTATTTTTCTTTTTTCCGGATGTTTTTTGGCATCAGCAAAAAAATCAAAACCGAATGTTTTGTTTATTATGTCCGATGATCTCAATACCGCACTGAGTGGTTTTGGGCATCCACAATGCAAAACACCGGAACTCGACAAGCTAGCCAGTCGGGGCTTACGTTTTGAGAATATGCATTGCCAATATCCCGTGTGTGGTGCGTCGCGTGCTTCGTTAATGTCAGGACTTTATCCCTACAAGAATGGAACACTGGGTAATGCGGGTACCCTACGTGGCAATATGCCGGATGTGGTCACCATGTCACAAATGTTTAGAAATAATGGTTACTGGGTGGGGCGTGTAAGTAAGATTTACCACATGGGTATTCCGGGTGAAATTCTTGTTGGAACCGCCACGCGAGATGATCCGCATTCCTGGGATGAGACCGTCAATATCAAGGCACCCGAGCAGCACGCAGCGGGGGTGAGCACGCATTGGTCGCCAAAAGATAAAGGGTCACAAACTTTTGAAGGTGTTGAGGCTGAAGGTGATGATCTTGTTCACGCCGACGGGATGGCGGCGAGTCATGCGATTGATTTTCTTAAGCGAAATAAGGATAAGCCTTTTTTCCTAGCTTGTGGCTTTGTTCGTCCCCATGTCCCCTTGGTAGCACCTGCAAAATATTTTGATCTTTACGACCGTGATTCGATGGAAGCCCCGGTGGTGCCCGAGCATGATCTGGAAGATGTTCCTCAAATTATCCGAAACTATAAGCGTAATAGCACAACTTACGGAGTAACCCCTGAACTTCATAAAGGGCTCCTTGAAGCGTATTATGCGAGTATATCCTTCATGGATGCTCAGGTTGGCCGAATCCTCGATGTTCTTGGAGAACTAGACTTGGCTGAGAATACCATTGTCGTGTTTACCAGCGATCATGGATACATGCTCGGTCATCACCACAAATTTCAGAAACAGCACTTGTTTGAGGAATCCACCCGCGTACCCTTCATCTTAAGTGTTCCGTGGATGAAAAAGCAACATGGCAAGGCAACCACTCACATTACCGAACTGATAGATCTGTACCCAACGCTGGCCAGTTTGACTGGACTTAAAGCTCCAGTGCAACTTCAAGGAAAAAGTATGGTATCCATACTCAAAACTCCGGCTTCCAAGGAATGGGAAAAGGATATGGCTTTCACTATCAGCCGCAGTGGTGGCGAGTCCATTCGTACCCACGACTGGCGTTACACCCATTGGGGTTATGGTGAAAAGGGACAGGAACTATATGACTTAAAAAAGGATCCCGGTGAGTTTACCAATCTTGCTGCTGATCCGAATTATTCATTCTCTATGAAAAAGCTGAAGAAGCAGCTCCTGTCCAAACGAATCGAAGCAGGCTATTCAGCAGAACGGTTTGGTAAAAAGAAAAAGTGAAGACCCAGTATTTTACCTTTTAAATTTTGAAAAAATCTTATCTCCTATTCTCTCTTTTCGCCTTTCAATCCTTGGCCTTAGCTGCCAAAACCAAACCAAATGTTTTACTTGTCTCCATTGATGATTTGAATGATTGGGTCGGCTGCCTTGAGGGGCACCCGCAAGCCAGGACCCCCAATATCGACCGATTGGCCAAGATGGGGACTCTTTTCAAAAATGGGCATTGCCAATCACCGGTCTGTAATCCTTCAAGGGCGAGCATGATGACTGGGCGCTACCCGCATACCAGCGGGGTGTATTTTTTAAGCCCGGATCTCAAGGAAGCCCCGGTTCTTAAAAACCTGAAAACGATACCTGAAGTTTTCGCGGAAAACGGCTACAAAACGATGGCTGCTGGCAAGATCTTTCATCGGGGAGACAAGCGCTTTTTTCAGGAATATCTACCTACGGGTGGATTTGGTCCTCGCCCGAAGAAAAAGATTTCCCAACCTCACGGACACCCTCTTTGGGACTGGGGGATTTTCCCTGATGATGACAACCTGATGCCGGATATGAAATGTGCCAAGTGGGCAGTCCAGCAGTTAAAAAAGAAACTCGACAAGCCCTTTTTTATGGGAGTTGGATTTTATCGCCCGCATGTACCGATGTATGCCACGAAGAAATGGTTTGATATGCATCCGATAGATCAAATTAAGCTACCTGCGATTCGTAAGAATGATCTCAAAGACCTTAGCCCGTATGCGATTGACCTCACGAACTTAAATCATGTTTCGCCCACCCATCAATGGGTGACGGAGGCCGGGCAGTGGAAGCATGCGGTGCAGTCCTATCTTGCATCGGTGACCTTTGCGGATCATTGTCTCGGGATGGTGCTCGATGCACTCGAAAAAAGTGAGTATGCAGACAACACGATTATTGCCCTGTTTTCCGATCATGGATTTCACCTTGGAGAAAAAGAGCGGTGGGCGAAACGTTCTCTGTGGGAGGATGGAACCCGGGTACCCATCATTTTATCGGCTCCTGAATTCAAAAGGAATCAAATAAGCGATCGACCCTCCGAGCTCCTCGACCTTTTTCCAACCCTTCTGGAATTGGCAGGATTACCCAAAGATTCAACTCAGGAAGGACAAAGTCTGGTGCCACTTATGAAGAACCCTAAGAAGGAGTGGCCGCATCCTGCGATAACCAGTTTTGGGTTAGGTAATTATTCAGTACGGAGCACTCGCTACCGTTTTATTCAGTATTTCGACGGATCAAGGGAGCTCTACGACCTGAGCAAAGATCCACATGAATGGAAAAATTTGGCTGATGATCCGAAAAACAAATCGCTCATCGAGGAGCACCTTGCTCATTTGCCCAAGAAGCAGCAACCGATCCTTCCCGGTAACTCGACTGGACATGCTGCCTATGGAGCGGCCAATGCCAACATTCAAAACCAGTAATAGGATGCAAAATTTAAATTTCATATGCATTGTTTTGTTTTTGATCCCTGCATTTATTTATTCAAAAAAAAGTAACAAACCAAATATTGTGGTGATTATGGCCGACGATGCCGGGTATTCGGATTTCGGATGCTATGGAGGGGAGATCGAAACGCCCGTTCTCGATAAGCTTGCTGCCAATGGGTTGCGTTTTTCTCAATTTTACAACACCGGCCGGTGTTGTCCTTCCCGGGCGGCTCTTCTAACCGGCGTTTACCAGCATCAGGCCGGAATGGGGCATATGTCTAGAGACCGGGGGATTCCAAGCTACAGCGGGACTATCCTGCCCGATATTCCGACCCTTGCCGAACGCCTTCGCAAGGGAGGTTACCGCACCATGATGACAGGAAAATGGCATCTTGGTACGGAAGCCAAGCAATCTCCAATCGCCCGCGGCTTCGACCGCTTTTATGGAACCCGTAATTTTATTGATTCCTATTTTACAGTCCTCCGTAATTGTCAGGTGTATCTTGATGACAAGGAGGTGCTGCCCGCCACTGAGAGTCCGGTCAATCATCTGTACCCCGAGCAGGAATGGTACACCACCGATGTCTTCACCGACTATGCCCTCCACTTTATGGATGAGTCCTTTGACAAGCATCCCGATAAGCCCCTTTTTCTCTACATCGCCCACAACGCTCCGCATTTCCCGCTTCATGCCCGCGAGGAGGATACCATAAAATACCGTGGGCGATTCAAGGATACGGGATGGGATAAGCTTCGCCGGGAACGGTACCAGCGAATGGTTAGGCTCGGGTTAATTGACAAAAAATGGGCCCTTTCGCCCAGCGATGTTCCGGAATGGGAAACTTATGACGAAGCAATGCGCGATGAATTGGATCTCAAAATGTCCCTCTACTCCGCGATGATTGACCGGATGGACCAAAACATTGGTCGGGTCGTAGAGAAGCTCAGAAACACCGGGCGTTTGAATAACACCCTCATCCTTTTTATGGTGGACAATGGCGTACCGGGGACAGGAGTGCATGACTGGCGCGGTCTATTCGCCAAGAATGAAAGAAACCCCGAAACCCGAGTGGACAATTACGAAGACTGGGGGAGGCTTGGTGGTTGGACCTCCAGTTCCGGCCGAGGGTGGGCAAACCTGAGCAATGCTCCATTCCGCATGTACAAACGCTACACCCACGAGGGCGGGGTGGCCACACCCCTGATCGTTCATTGGCCGAGCGGCTTCAAGGCCAAGGGGAATCTACGTCACACTCCGAGCCACATCATTGATGTCGCACCCACCTGTCTCTCAGCAGCCGGTCTTTCCGTAAAAGGGATGGAAGGACAAAGCCTCGTGCCCGTCTTTACAGAGGATTCCAAAAAGGAACGGACCCTCTATTGGGAGCACGAAGGAAACCGGGCGGTGCGCAAGGGGAACTACAAGTTGGTCGCCATACACGATACCCCGTGGGAATTGTATGACATGAACAAGGACCGCAGTGAATTGGAGAACCTGGCAAAGAATATGCCTAGTAAGGTTAAGGAATTGCGTCTGCTTTACGAGGCTTGGGCCAAGCGGGTTGGCGCCTTGCCGTGGGAACAGGTGGTGG
>DEYT01000165.1 GCA_002364975.1 Opitutia bacterium UBA3151
ACCGATGCACGACATTATACGATGCTTTTTGCCTGTTCATCATGGGTTTTTTTTACATTAACAAATTTAAAATACGAATCAAAGCAGGTTTCAAGAAAGGAACACTTTCTCTTATTTATCTCCCATTTCTGCCTATGTCTTACGCACTATTTGGGCATTGTATTTTCGCTTCTTGTCGGCGTTGGTCTAATTTTCTGTGAAAAAAAAACACAACATTCTAAGAGAGTACCATGGTCCATATTGTTATGCTGGACACTCGCAATTTCGACTTATTTGTTTTTATTGCAAAATCAAAGTTCTCACCTAAACACCTGGCCAAAGGCTAGCAATCTCACCGCACTTCTCGAAAATTATGATTATGCGGCACTTGGAATAAGCGTAATCATAGCAGTGTTAAGCTGTTTGGTATTTTCTGGGCAGAACCCTTTTAATTTCATGCATGAAAGGAAGGATGTTCGCTTAGTGATAACTATCTCTATTATGTGGTTTTTAACTCCAGTTTTATTTTGGTTACTTGCCAATATAAGTCCCTTAAATTTGCTTAAAGATCGATACTTTATTCCCAAAGAAATTGGACTACTTACAATTTTGGCCTTCGTCCTTAATCGAATTGGGTCATTATTACATGGAGAGCATAAAGAACAACGAACCAACTGGTCAGTTGCTCTTTTAGTCGTTGCTCTTTATTCTACATTTACAATTTTTACTTATCACAAAAGGTCATCTTTTGGATATTCGGAAAATCGAAATTACTACAATTGGTTACATATAGATGATAGCGTAAAGAAATTGGATCTTCCAATCGTTTTGTCAGGTGACCCTCTTTTTTTTCCAAATACTTACAGGAATGAAAAACAACACTTTTTCCTAATTGATGATAAAAATTCACGAGAGATTTACTCCAAATTTTCTTCAAAGTTAAATATTGTTAGTTCTTCAGAATTATTAAATTGGGATTCATTTATTCTTGTTGGGAAAGCGGACTCATTAGAAAATTTTGATCTTTCTTTATTTTCACACTCACTACTTGGAAAAGTACATGAACAGCTTCCTATCTTGATCAAGAAATTCGAACGAATTTGAAAAGGTCGAAATTATTCAAGCCATTTTTATATCAGCTTCTTAAGCCGTTTTCCTTTTGGTTTTTAGTACTATACATTATTTCAGATTTTTTGTTTTATCACAATCTTAACAAATTACCTTATAACTTTCTAAGCGACACGAGTGGTCCTGCTAGATTACCCGGTGATTACGCCAAAAAAGAAGTTATCCCAAAAGATTGTTTTGCCCTAGTAAGCGACAGCAATGTTTATGAATTTGGGCCATGGTTATACGATAATTCATGTAGTATGGGACAACCCAACTTCGCTACCCATCACCTTCTGCAAACTCACAATCATAATGCAGTTGCTTTTGGCTATCCAAGGTTTGGTAACATGGGTTCGTCCTCAACTGCGGTGGCTGAAGTAACAACTCGCTTAGATCTTGAATTTATAGACACCACTGACTATCTAAATTTGAGGGCAGCAGAAGCCTCTTGCAAGGGCCAAGAGAGACCCTATCCACCTAAACCGCAAGGGATATGAGACCTTTTCCGCCGCAATTGTAAAACATTTGAATACAAAATCATGATCTTGGGAATTTCAGCATATTATCATGATAGTGCTGCGGCTCTCGTCGGAAAAAATGGGATAATCGCTGCGGCACAGGAAGAAGGATTCACCCGCATTAAACATGACTCAAGTTTTCCCATTCATGCCATCAATTATTGCCTCGAAGAGGCTAACCTGAACTTCGAAGATTTGGAGCAGGTTGTATTTTACGAAAAACCTTTCCTCAAGTTTGATCGACTGCTCGAGACCTATGTTGGATTTGCCCCCGTTGGGCTGCACTCCTTCGTTAAAGCCATGCCCCAATGGCTTAAACAAAAATTACACCTTCCACGAGAAATCCGTAAACAACTTCCTGGTAAATGGAATAAGTCTATTGTCTTCACCACCCATCACGAGTCCCATGCTGCAAGTGCTTTTTTTCCCAGTCCATTCGAAGAGGCTGCAATTCTTACCATGGATGGAGTCGGTGAATGGGACACCGCAACCATTGGTGTTGGCAATGGAAACCACATTGAGTTGCTTAAGTCGATGCAATTTCCCGACTCGCTTGGACTGCTTTACAGTGCTTTCACATATTTTTGTGGATTCAAGGTGAACTCTGGCGAATACAAGCTAATGGGACTGGCACCCTATGGATCTCCTGTTTACAAAGACAAAATTTTCAGCGAAATCCTTGATTTAAACGAAGACGGTTCCTTCAGATTAAACTTGGACTACTTCAATTATTGCCAGGGTTTGACCATGACAAATGAGAAGTTTGACCAATTGTTTGGTGGTCCTCCTCGACGGTCCGAAAGCAAAATTACCCAACGAGAAATTGATCTAGCCGCATCCATCCAAGCTGTAACGGAAGAAATTGTTCTTCGCATGGCAAAGTATGCTAAGGAACTAAGCGGGCTTAATAAAATCTGCCTTGCCGGTGGCGTGGCACTAAATTGCGTTGCCAATGGAAAATTACTGCGATCCAAAATTTTTGACCAAATTTGGATTCAACCGGCATCTGGTGATGCTGGTGGTGCACTTGGGGCTGCTCTTTTTACTCACTTCCAGCTAATGGATAAGAAAAGAGAACCCAAAGTCACCGACTCGATGAAAGGTTCTTTGCTTGGTCCCAGCTTCACCAACGAAGAGGTTGAGCATTTCCTTACTCATTCAGACACTCCTCACCACTTTTACGAAAATGAAAATGACTTGCTGGAAATTGTCACTGAGCAACTCGTTGCAGGCAAAATTATTGGTTGGTTTCAAGGGAGGAAGGAATTTGGCCCAAGAGCATTGGGCTCTAGAAGCATCATTGGAGATGCACGAAATTCCAAAATGCAAACCAAGATGAACTTGAGTATCAAGTTTCGAGAATCCTTCCGTCCTTTTGCACCGTCTGTGCTTGAAGAAGAAGTTGACCAGTATTTTGATTTGGATTCACCTTCCCCTTATATGCTCCTGGTTGCACCGGTTGCTCAAAACATCCGAAAGAATCTTTCCACGGATAAAACCGAGCAAATGCAGAATCTGGATCTTCTTAAACGAGTAAAGATCGAGCGTTCCGATCTTCCCGCCATCACTCATGTCGATTATTCCGCCCGTGTTCAATCAATCAATGAGGAGAGGAACGGAAGATACTACCGACTGGTAAAAAAATTCAACCAATCCACCCAGTATCCGGTAATTGTAAATACCAGTTTTAATATTCGCGGTGAACCAATTGTTTGTACCCCACAGGACGCTTATCGATGCTTTGTGTGCACGGATATGGACATATTGGTTATGGAAAACTTTGTTTTATTCAAAGAAGAGCAGCCGAAATCAAACTTAGCCGCAAAGGAAGAGTACCTTGCCAGTTTCGAACTTGATTAGTGGCTAAATAATCTTGTATTTTCTATGTATACCTCGCCCAATCATAAAGAAATAAAATCGACTAGCTTGCGCCTTCTCTTCGGTTTACCAATTGTAGGTCTGATCTGGATGGTAATTATTCGAATCCTGGGTGAAAGCCAGGAAATGAATTGGTATGTATTCGGCATCTTTGCTTTCGTCGGACTGTCAATCGGTACAATCTCACTTTTACTGCCTGTCTTTGGTAGAATCACTTATTTTGCCTGGCAATCACTAACCAAGCTCATCGATCAAACTATAATCTGGACCACACTACCCCTCTTCTACTACGTAGTATTTTGT
>DEYT01000034.1:0-9837 GCA_002364975.1 Opitutia bacterium UBA3151
TTATTTGGAACATAGTGTGTGGCATAAAAATCTTCGATAGCCGTAATGGATGGGTTTTTAAGATGTTCGATCGTACCCAGTGTGGATTGCTGCCCATAAGGGTGTACTTTAAAGAGTATGTTATTTACTTCGCGGTGAAGAAGTCTGTCCTTATTATCAATGGAACGGTTTTTTTCTTCATAAACGGTTTCAAGCTCAGTATGAAAAAGTCGGAAAACAGGGTTTGCAAAGCGTTCTGCCTCAATTTTAGCCCAGTGATCTATTCGGTTGGCTGGGAGGTCTACTTTATAAACGGTTTCTTCATGCCAAGTATGAGCGTTAATTCCTTTGCCGCCCATATCGCTGTAGATACGATCCATCTCATTGGGGACTGCAATCGCGGCTGCTTCTTGAGAAATGCGATTGATTTCATCATAAATGATGGCTCGTTTGCTTTGGTTTGATTCCTTGGAACGCTGCTCGTATAAATCGGTTATTTTATCGAGCAAGGGTTTTTCTTTTTCAAAATCTGTAGTCCCAAAATTCTTGGTTCCCTTGAACAACAAGTGCTCTAGGTAGTGTGCCAGTCCGGTATTGGTTTCTGGATCGTGCTTGCTTCCGGCCCGGGTCACGATTTCAGCATAAAACCTGGGCTCTTCTGGATTAGGGCTCAGTAAAACGGTGAGACCATTATCCAGAGTTTTTTGGATTACTTTCATTGAACTTCCCCCCTGGTAACTGGAGGCGTTAGATTCTTGAAGTGAATCTTGGATTTGGGGAGATGAATAGGAAGTCATAAGTGCGAATGTCAATATTGGGATTATGCGAAAAGATGAAAGTTGAAAATTATACATTGTTCGAACAGGGTTGAAAAAGCTCAAGTTTTGGTGATATTGACAGAGTTTGATTTTGCAAACAAACGAAAATGAGATTTTATCAATACGAAAAATGTGAGAGCTGTCATAAAGCCAAGAAATGGTTGGACGAAAAAGGACTGTCTTTTGAAAGCTTATCAATCCGAGAAAAACCGCCTACCAAGAAGGAGTTAAAGGCGATGCTTGCTTCCCATGAAGGTCAAACCAAAAAGCTTTTCAATACTTCCGGTAAAGATTACCGAGATCCAGAAATTAAATCCATTCTTCCTACCATGAGTGAAGATGAAATAATTTCTCTACTGGCATTTCGAGGTAATCTGATCAAGAGACCTTTTTTGATTGGGGATGGCATTCATCTGCAGGGATTTAAACCTGAACTTTGGAACGAAGCCTTTGAGAAAATAACGGGATTATAAAATCAATCTGACCGCATTAATTTGAAATCTATGAATTACGAAATACCAAAAAAATGGATTCATGCGGTCAATGAAGGTAATGTAGATCAAATCATGGACTGCTATTGCCCAAGTGCTTGCTTGTTCGCAACCTTCTCTGCTAAGCCAATCAAGACGATGGCTGGCATCCAAAATTATTTTGTGAACTTTACCTCCCGTGAAGGTGCCGGAGTTTCTCTGCAGGAAGAATCGTTGGTGCTTGAAGATTGGGGCCAAGAAGGATACGGGGCTATTGGTCTTTACGAATTCTTCTACATGGAAAATGGTATGCAGGTTCGACACCCGGCCCGTTTTTCCTTTATGGTAAAATCTGACCCAACTCAGAAGATCCAACATCATCACTCCTCATTGATTCCCGATTCTTAAAATAATTCACGATTTAACTTCGCTTGTACAACTATGTTAAGCCCACAAAAAACGCTCAATACTTATTACTTGGAAGCTCGGCGCGACTTACTTGAAGTGGCCGCTATGCTTGACCGATATGATGAAGCCGTAAAAAGAGACGGTCAAAAGGCAGGGGACGAAAGCAGAAAAGATTCCTTGCTTCAAGCTATGGAAATTCTCTCGAAACCCGATCACGCAGATGCCAATAGAACCGAGCAGTTACTGGTTCATTTCGCGAAGATCGATTAAAAAATTTCTCTTGCTATGCAGATTATTCAACCTCACTACCATGCCATTGCCCGAACTGCTCAGGATTATGAGCGGATGGCTATGTCCGGCGTCGTCGCGGTTTGTGAACCTGCCTTTTGGGCCGGATTCGACCGTCGCCATCCTGAAACTTTCATCGATTATTTTGCCCAAATTTCGGAATTCGAACCGACTCGAGCCGCGGAATTTGGAATTCGTCACTTTTGCTGGGTCGCGGTAAATCCAAAGGAAGCGGAGAATCCTGAACTTACCCAAGAAGTCCTTCGTAAAATGCCTGAGTTTTTAGAAAAACCCACTTGTTTGGGAGTGGGGGAGACCGGTTTGCATAAATCAACCCAAAATGAAATATATTCTTTGCAGGCTCATGTGGAGATGGCGATGAAGTATGACCAATTGGTTTTGATTCACACTCCCCACCTATCGGACAAGGCACATGGTACCAAAACCGTCCTTGAAGTTTTGGCTGGGATGGATGTTAATCCTGACAGAATCTGGATCGATCATGTCGAAGAACAGACTATTGAATCCGTGCTAGACGCGGGATATTGGGCGGGCATGACGCTTTACCCGGTCACGAAGTGCAGTCCGCGTCGGGCGGTTGATATATTAGAAAAATATCCAAGAGAGCGTTTGTTGGTCAATTCTTCCGCGGACTGGGGTCCGAGTGATCCATTCACCTTGCAGGAATCAATCGTCGAGTTTCGTAGACGAGGGCATAGTTTGCAGGCGGCAGTGGAAATCTACCATAATAATCCCTGCCGCTTTCTAGGACAGAATGCGAAATGGGATATCAAGCCAATCACGATTTCCGAAGATTAGTCGAATGGTGCTGAACCTTTATGATACCATGACCCGAGAACTCCGGGAGGTTTTCCCTATGGATGAAAATTCGGTTCGTTTTTATGGTTGTGGACCCACCGTTTACGGACCGGCACATATTGGGAATTTTAGAACTTTTGTGCTGCAAGATGTTTTTCGCAGGGTCTTGGAAACTTCTGGCCAGCAGACTTTTCATGTGAGGAATCTCACGGATGTGGATGACAAGACAATCCGTCAATCCCAAGAACAAGGGACAAAGCTTAAAGATTTTACGGAAAAATGGACGGCTAGGTTTCAAAAGGATTGCGAACTTCTAAATTTACTTACTCCTCATGCTGAGCCTTCGGCAGTTGGACATATTCCAGAACAAATTTCTTTGATTGAGAAATTGATCGAGGGGGGGAAAGCTTATCGAGCAAATGATGGCTCCGTTTATTTCAAAGTGGATGCCTTTCCCGAATATGGACGACTATCTCGATTGGCAGACCGAGAAATTACCACATCGAATAATGTCCGGGAGATTTCGGATGAATACGACCGTGGTTCTGCTGCCGATTTTGCTCTTTGGAAAGCAAGACGACCGGAAGACGGAGATAATTTTTGGGAATCTCCATGGGGAGAAGGCCGACCAGGATGGCATATCGAATGCAGTGCCATGAGTATGAAGTATCTCGGAGAGTCCTTTGACCTTCATTCTGGGGGCGTCGACTTGATTTTTCCTCATCACGAAAACGAGATAGCCCAAAGCGAGGGCGTTACCGGCAAGACATTTGCCCGTCATTGGTTTCACATTGCCCACTTGATGGTAGAGGGCCAGAAAATGAGCAAGTCCCTGAGAAATCTCTACACTTTGGAGGACTTATTCGGCAAAGGATATAAAGAACAAGAAGTTCGATATGTCCTGCTTTCAGGGAGTTATCGCCAACCGCTTAATTTCACTTTTGATTCAATGCAGGCCAGCCGAAAAGCTTTATCCAAACTTACTGATTTTGCTAAGAAGTTCGGTATAGAGCCCAGCAGTAGTTCCACTCTGGAAACCGAATTCGGTCCTTTTTATCCGGTTCAGGAAGCCCTGCTGTCAGATTTAAATACTCCCGAAGCGTTAGGTCGCTGGTTTCGCTTGGTTCGCGAAATGGGGGAGGCTCGGGACCGCGGAGAGTTTGATGGCAATGTAGAAGAGCTGGAAATGCTAAGGAAGGGATTTCAAGCTACTTGTGATGCCTTGGGTCTGATCATCAAAGTAAAAGAGGAAGTGGTTGAAGAAGTTCCCAAAGAGATCCATGAGCTGGCCCAAAATCGATGGGAAGCAAAATTGAACAAGGATTGGACCGCAGCCGACCAAATAAGAGAGAATCTTTTACAAAAGGGCTGGGCGGTAAAAGACAGCAAGGATGGATTCGAGCTTGCCAAAGCCTAAGATTAAGGACGAAAAACAATTAAATCGAATTGTTGCGATGAAGGAAAATCATGAAAAAATGCCCCTAAACTTATCCTTCTTTGCTTTTTATTGCAGTTGTTTTTGTTGCCCCCTTTAAAAAGCGAAAATCTTAATCAATGGGTTGAGTTGTTCAATGGTAAGGATTTGAGTGGCTGGGTGGATGTTAACACATCCCCAGATACTTGGTGGGTCGAGGGTGGTTTATTAAAGTGTACGGGAAAGCCGATAGGAGTAATGCGAACTGAACGGCAATATGAAAATTTTTTACTACATGTGGAATGGCGCCACATGGAATCCGGTGGTAATTCAGGTATTTTTGCTTGGAGTGATGCCATACCCTTTGGAAATCGATTACCGAAAGGGATAGAAATTCAAATGTTAGAATTGGATTGGATAAAATTGAATCAGCGAAAAGGAAGCCCCCCTCCTCCCGTTGCTTATGTTCATGGTGAACTGTTTGGGGCAGGTGGCATGACCGCGACCCCAGATAATCCAAGAGGCAGCCGAAGTAAATCACTGGAGAATCGATGTAAAGGGAGAGGCCAATGGAATATTTATGATGTTGTCTGTGTAGATGGGGTGGTCAAACTTTCGGTAAATGGAAAATTCGTAAATGGAATTCGGAATTCACAATACAAAAAGGGATACATTTGTTTGGAATCCGAAGGTTCTGAAATTCATTTTAAAAATCTAAACATTATGGAATTACCAAGTGGTATTACTTCTGCGGACCAAAGAGTCCCAGTAATCGAAGAATAAGTTGGGCTGTAGGCCATTTTCTCCTCTCCATGAAATCCGGAAAATTTTATGATGCCAATTACAAAAATTATTAAATTTTATTATAAAATGCTTTGAATTACACCAAGGATGCTTATTATAATATTTGTCTGTTTTGTAGACCATCCCATGATTTTTTTTAAAAATTGTTTCGCTTTTATCCTGTTATTAATTTGGAGTTCTCTAACAGCGTCCAACCATTTCGAGGACGAAATACTGCCTTTGCTCCAAGATTATTGCATTGATTGCCATGGTCCCGATAAACAAAAATCGGGATTTAGAGTAGATCGAAGGGCGTATTTACTCAAAGGCGGGGACACTGGAATGTCTGCTTTGATTCCGGGCAAGCCTGAAAAAAGCTACATGATTGAGGTGATCAAAAGCGACGATCCAGAAATCAGTATGCCTCCCAAAGGAGGAAGACTTTTTGACGATGAAATAGAAATTTTGGAGAAATGGATCGCCGATGGTGCCCAATGGCCTGGTCAAATGAATGACAAAATTGAGGAAGCCACCGATCATTGGGCTTTCAAACCCGTACAGCGGCCGAAGGTTTCTGGTAAAGCAACCAATCCGATTGATGTCTTCATTAATGACCGTTTGGATAAAGAACAAATTCCTCGAAATAAGCCTGCTGATCCACTCAGCTTAATTCGGAGGGCATCCATTGTTTTGACCGGAATGCCACCTGAGCCATCGAGGGTCACTGAATTTAAGGCAGATTTCGTCCAAGACTCCAATTTGGCTTACGAGAAGCTGATTGATGATTTACTCGCATCTCCTCATTTCGGGGAGCGTTGGGCACAGCACTGGTTAGATGTAATTCGATGGGCGGAAACGAACGGTTCGGAATCGAATCTCTATCGGAAAATGGCTTGGGTTTACCGCGATTATGTAATTCGGGCGTTTAATCAAGATCTACCCTATGATGAATTTGTTCGTCAACAATTGGCTGGTGATGGGTTGGGAGTTGGGGAGGCTTTGGGTTTTCTCGTCGCTGGTCCTCATGTTCCTGCTGCAACCGTAGGTCAGGAACCTTCTGCAATTCGGCAGGCTCGAGCTGACCGGATGGATGAAATCATGCAAACCGTCGGTGCTTCCATGCTTGGTGTCACCATGAGTTGTGCCCGGTGTCACAATCATAAATTTGATCCCATTTCGATCCAAGATTATTATTCGATGACGGCTGTTTTTCAAGACATTGAATTTGGCAGCCGATTTCCTGAATTTTCGAGCGAGCATCCTCGAAAGATGAAAGCAAATGAAATCTGGCGAGAAATTGCAAAATACCGGAATAAAATAAGAAATAAAACAACCGCTTGGGAAGAGGATTGGGGTGGTTACAAAGAAGTTCACTGGCAACCACTCGAGGTGGTTGGCTTGAGGCTCAATTTTTGGTCCGGATATGTTGGCTTAGATGAAGTTGAGATTTTTGGGTTACCCACGGAAGATTTTAATTTAGCCAGTGCAGCGAACGGAACGGAAGTCATGACCGATTCGGCATTTGCCCAGCAAGGGGATCGTTTTCCAGTTTCCAGAGTGATCGATGGAAAGTATGGCACCCAACGCTGGCAAGCAAGCTATCTCAAGGACAAAAAACAAAACCCGTGGCTTGAATTTAAATTCGAGAAGCCAGTTAAGGTAGGTCGTTTACGAATCAGTACAAACCGTGAATATTATTATGAAACCGACTACCTTGAACAGAAAAATAAATTCAATTTTGATCAGTTTCTGATTAACGTAAAGTTAGCCGACGGAAATTGGGTGGAAATTGCATCCATTCAAAAAATCAGGGATTTGATGGAAGATGATAAATCCTTCGATGATGCAATCGGTGAAATTAATCACTTTGCGTACAAACTTTCTGAAGAAGGACCGCGCCCCAGTTTTGTGGGAAGTTTTATTGAACCTAAACTTACCCGTGTCTTGCATCGTGGAAGCCCGGAGAATCCTAGAGATGTGGTATTACCCGGTGCTCCTAAAATCCTGTCCGGCATATTGGGCTTGGATAATGAAGCTAGTGGCCTGGCCCGACGAGCAGAATTTGCTGAGTGGATGGTGAATGAAGAGAATCCATTAACCTCTCGGGTAATGGCGAATCGGATATGGCAGCATATTTTCGGTGCTGGTTTGGTGGTAACAGGAGGAGATTTTGGCAGGGCAGGGGCACCTCCTAGTCATCCTGAACTGCTTGACTGGTTAGCCTCTGAGTTTGCTTCTCCTTCCCGTCCGGAAGGAATCCCATGGTCAATGAAGGAATTGATTCGGATAATGGTGACCTCAGATGCATTCAAGCGAGCGAGTAACCCTTCGGCCGTTGGTTTGGAAAAAGATGCAACCGGCTCCCTCCTTTGGCGATTTCCGCCCCGTCGAGTAGAGGCCGAGGTAATCCGGGATGGTATACTCTTAGCCTCTGGAAAATTGAACCGTGAGATGGGGGGTAGAAGTTACCGGATCCACAATGTTAAAAAGACCTATTCTCAATGGAAAGTGGTAAATAATTTCGGACCAGAGACATGGAGGAGAATGATATACCAAGAGCGGATGCGTAGGGTAGATGACCAGATTTTTACCGCTTTCGATTTCCCTGACTGTGGGCAAGTACGAGCGAAGAGACCAGTATCTACTACTCCTTTGCAAGCCCTCAATCTCATGAACAGTCCTTTTGTGGTTGATCAGGCTGAACATTTGGCAAACCGGGCGAGGATAGAATCGGGAAATAACCTGAAGAAATCGGTTGCCCGAGCGTTTGAATTAATTTTTTCCCGTAATCCAAGCAAAGATGAACTGCAGGCATCTCTTGTAGTTGCTAAAGAGAGAGGCTTGAACATTGTTTGCCGGGCATTGATGAATTCCAACGAATTTGCTTTTTTACCCTAAATTTCCAAGCATGAATAATAACGAAGAAAAGATTTCCTCCATTGGGCGTTCCCTTTTGAACCGTCGTGGTTTCATGAAGAACACTGGTTTTTCATTGGGCGCCCTAGGATTATCGCAACTACTAAACCAAGACGGATTATTTGCTTCTGATAACCCAACAAATTTTAGCGGTAAAGCACCGATCCGACCCAACATTGACCCGGATAATCCATATTCACCTCGAAGTCCCCATTTTGAGGTTGCGGCCAAAAAGGTGTTGATTATTTTTTGCCCCGGAGCGGTCAGTCATGTTGACACCTTTGACTACAAACCAGACCTGATCAAGTACCATGGAAAAAAACCACCCGGCATGCCCGCAGTTACCTTTGAGGGCCCATCAGGAAATATTGCCAAACCATTCTGGGAATTTAAGCCCAAGGGTAAAAGTGGCAAAATGGTATCTGATCTTTTACCCAACCTTGGTGAATTGGCCGATGATTTCTGCTTTGTACATTCCCTGCATACCCAAACCAGTGCCCATCCCCAAGGAGAGAATTTTTTAAATACCGGATTTACCATGGAAGGATTCCCCTCATTTGGTTCATGGGCGACTTACGCTTTAGGGTCAGAAAATGAGGAATTACCTGCATTTGTGGCGATTAATGATCCAAGGGGACCGGCTCGTTCGGGCAAGAATAATTTTGGAAATGGCTTTCTTCCAGCTGCTTTTCAGGGAACTGATTTTAACGCCATGAATCCACCCGCAAATTTGGCCAGACCGTCCTCCTACAGTTCTTCGGATGACCGATCAACCGTGAGTTTATTACAGAGCCTTAATGGAAAGCACTTGGAACAATTTCCTGGTGACGCTGATTTGGCTGCTCGTATTGCCAGTTACGAACTTGCGGGCAAAATGCAGACTTCCATCCCGGATGTAATGGATATCTCCAATGAGCCTACTTCGATTCAACAAGAGTATGGAACCAATACCGGAACCGATTTAAAGAAGGAATATGCTAAGAATTGCATTCTTGCTAGGCGCTTGCTTGAAAAAGGGGTTCGGGTGGTTCAATTGTTCAATGGCAGTGATCCATCCGGTGGAAATGGTATCACTAATTGGGATTCCCATAGTAATATTGATAAGACTCATGCCATGCAGGCTGAAATTATGGATCAGCCCACCGCCGCTCTAATCAGCGACATGAAGAGACGTGGCATGCTCAAGGATACTTTGGTAGTCTGGTGTACCGAGTTTGGTCGTATGCCTTTTCTGCAGGGCAACGGAACTGGGCGTGATCACAACCCAGATGCGTTTACCTGTTTTTTTGCTGGAGCGGGAGTGAAGAAAGGATATAGCTACGGAGAAAGCGATAATTTTGGTTTTAAAAGTGTGGAAGGGAGGTCGAGTGTTTATGATTTTAATGCTACAATTCTGCATTTGATGGGGCTCGACCATGAACGACTAAGCTATTATCACAACGGACTTGAGAGACGATTGACCAATGTTCATGGCCATGTGATTAAACAGGTTCTTGCTTGATCCTTTAATAGTCGTTTTGCTGGAAGCCCTTCCATGAAAGCTTGCCAGTATTTTTTTCGGACTAGATTTTTTCTTAGTCTGTTCTCTTATTTATCCTTTTGCCTCGCGAGTAATGCGGTTCCTTTTGCAGATAATCCCCCTGAGAATGAATCGGTACAAAAACTTTTCGCTAAGAAAGTAAATTTGGAGCCTGGCCTACTTGGTAAGCCCCTGCCCACGAACGACTGGTGGACAACCTTGTTGTCCCAAGATGATTTCCCCGGGCGTCTTTATGCTTATCCCTTTACCGTAAGTGCGGATTCAAAGGGTATTCAAATTTGGTACCCCTTAGAATGGAATGAAAATGGTACGGAAATGGATTCAGGTAAACCCTTATTAATTGAACCGATTGATCCCACTCCGGATTCTGATCCGGTGGAGAAAATACTGTTTGATTTTGAA
>DEYT01000034.1:10231-24738 GCA_002364975.1 Opitutia bacterium UBA3151
GCATGGAAGCAGAGGAATAGTAGGCAAGAGGTATGCAGCTAGTTTTTACGGACATGATGGTGGTATCGGTAAAGCGACCTCTCCCGAATTTATAGTGGAGAAAGATTACCTGCATTTTAAAGTTGGTGGAGGCAGTGAAAAAGAGATTCTTGGAGTTCACTTGCTTGTGGATGGCCAGTCGGTTTATCAGGAAGTCGGAAAACAAAATAATAACCTGGAATGGCGAAGTTGGGATCTCAAACAATATCGAGGAAAAAAAGCACAGCTTCAACTGGTGGATGAATCCAAAGGGAGCTGGGGTTTTATCTCGGCAGATCATTTCGTTCTTTCAGAACTCTTGACCGTACCAAAGTCCGGTCCTTTTTCCCATGCCTCCACTCTGAATTGGGGGGATTGGCATGTTTCAATGAGGTTACATCTGAACCAAATTAAAAAGGCGGATGTCACTTTTGGTCGGGGAATGCCCTATGTCTGGATTGAGCCCAAAGGAATTGACCTAAAGATTCCAGGAAAGTTGCAACCAAGCGGGACTTTAGTGCTAGATGGGCGAACTTTTGGCATCTTCGCTCCTGGCGGGTCCTTGAAGCCTATGGATGGGTATGTCCGTTTTACTGGATCGGTGCTTTCTATAGCTGCTCTCAAAGATGACCCCAGTCAGGTAGAACTTTTTGCCCGTCATGCTGCTGCGATTCCGCGGGATACTCAATTTGATTGGAAATATGAAAAAGAGAAGGGCAGGGTCAGCACTATTTGGAGGGTAAAAACCGAAACCGGGGAAGACACCCTGCATGGTTGGATTCCTCATCATTACCGTACAACCAAGCACAATCTCAGTCTTACCGGAATGGAATACGAGACCAGACGGGGGAAAATTGTGGTGGCAAAAGGAAAAGAATTCCAAATTGCTTGGCCTTTTACTGGAATGATTCCTCTTTTCCCCCTCCCGAAGGACGATTCCTTCCGTAGAGAAGTCCTTGCGGATTTCATCAATCGTTGGGGAAATGAATTACTAAAGAAACCCGAAGAAAATCGTCAGGCAGCTGATACTTATTGGGGTGGGAAATCGATGCTCAAAACTTGTCAGGCATTCAATATGGCTTGGCAATTACAGCTTCCAATCGCTGATGACTTATACAAGGAGGCAAAGCGGGTGGTCGAAGATTGGCTTACTTACGAACCCGGAGAAAAAGCATTTTATTATACCCGGTACCCCTTGCCGTGGTCGGGATTAGTTGGGTTTAATTCTTCTTACGGGTCCGAACAATTCACTGATAATCACTTTCATTACGGTTACCTTGCAATGAGTGCCAGTCTGATCGGTATGCATGATCCCGTTTGGTTGGAGAAATATGGGCCAAGTCTGACCGAAGTGGTTAAACAATATGCCGAGTGGGAACGGGACTCTCCCCGTTTTCCACGCCTGCGCACCTTTGAATGCTGGGGAGGCCACAGTTACGCAGGTGGAATGTCGAGTGGATACGACGGTAATAACCAAGAATCTTCTTCGGAAGCTATTGGGTCTTGGGCGGGGATGTTTTTTCTTGGAGCCGCACTTGAAGATGAGGATATGTTGGCTACGGGGGCAATGGGGTATGCGATCGAGACGGAAGCCGTTCATGAATATTGGAATAATGCCTACGGCTGGAAAGATCGGGAACAATCTAACTGGTCCCAAAATTATAAGCCAACTATCTGCTCGGTAATGCGGGATCGGGATATGGGTGCCTGGACTTGGTTCAGTGGGGAACCCATTCATATCTATGGTATTCAATGGTTACCGGCTTGGACTCATCTAAATTATTTCGGTGCCCATTCGGAACACTCCGTTTTTCAGCTTAATCAAATGCTTGAAAAACAAGGAAAAGATCAGGGGAAAATCAGCTGGGAAAAAATTGATGGGGATTGGGGTCAGGTTGCCGCTGCCTATGCCGCCTTTTGCCAACCCGATGAAATTTGCAAAGTTTTGGACGAGGCTATTGATAAGAAATGGTCGATCGCTTCCCCCAAGCATGCGGGGATTCCCTACTATTTAGCCCATGCCAGCAGGGCATATGGTTTGATTGATAAAGACTCATACACCGACCTTCCCACCTCGGTTGTATTTAAAAAATCGGACGGAAAAAGGACTGCTTTGGTTTACAATTTATCCAATGCTCCCCGCTCGGTCAGGGTTTATGTAAAAGGCAAGGAAGTACTGAAAGGAAGTTTACCAGCAAATGTCCTAATGGCTGTTCCAGTTCCATGAAAATAAAATTTTGTGACCCTAAGAGGTGGTGAGTATGACAAAATTTTCAGCCCTTATCCTACTTATTGGTGGAATACTTTTTTCCTACGGTATCGACAGGCCCAACATCGTTTTGATTTTTGCTGATGACATGGGCTATTCGGACCTAGGTTGTTATGGGGGCGAGATTAAAACCCCGAACTTGGACCGTCTCGCGAAAAATGGAATTCGGTACTCCCAAGCCTACAATACTTCGAAGTGCTGGACCTCACGAATCAGTCTGCTAACCGGTTTGTATCACCATCGAAGTGATCGGGATTTTAAGAACACTGCGCTGATCGGAGAAATTCTTAAGCCAGCCGGTTACCGTTCCTGGTGGGCCGGGAAGCATCATGCAAGTTTCAATCCCTTTGATCGTGGCTTTGATCATTTCGCTGGATTTCTGGGCGGTGCGATTAATTTTTGGAATCCAGGTGAGCAGGCAAGGAAAGGGGAAGATGTTCCAGGATGGCGATCGGTCTATACTTGGGCTTTTGATGAAAAACTCTTGAAACCATACCATCCAGCGAAGGACTTTTTTGCCACGGATGCCTTTACGGATTGGAGCCTCAACTGGCTGAATGAAAAAGAAAGAGAGCAGGATCCTTTCTTTCTTTTTCTTTCATACAATGCTCCTCATTGGCCCCTGCATGCTCACCCTGAGGACATTGCCAAGTACAAAGGAATTTATGATCAGGGGTATGAAGCGATTCGAAGTTCAAGGTATCGAAAACAGTTGGAGATTGGGTTGTTTGATCCGGGTACCGCTGCATTGACTGAACCTGAACATGAGACATGGAACAGTCTGTCCAAAAAAGAGAGAGGAGAGGAAGCTTTACGGATGGAAATTCATGCTGCGATGGTGGACCGGATGGATCAGAACATTGGCCGACTACTTGGAAAGTTGGAAGAACTTGGAAAGTTGGAAAATACCTTAATTCTTTTTCTTGTGGATAATGGAGCTAGTCATGAGAAACCTAAAAGAGGAACCAAGAATCCGGAGGCAGAGTGGGGAAGTGTGGGCTCTTTTGAAGCGATTGGACAATCCTGGGCAAATGCAATCAACAGTCCTTTCAAGAAGTGGAAAGTGCAGGGCATGGAGGGAGGTATCTGTACCCCAATGATTGCCCATTGGCCGGTAGGTATAAAAGTGTCTAACAATTTCATTTCTCGGGAGCCATGTCATTTGATTGATTTCGTGCCTACCTTTATGGAATTGGCCGGGGAGGGTGTAAGCTATCCGAAATATCTTCCAAGTCTGGATGGTATCAGTCTGACTCCTACCTTTGTAGGTAAAAAGTTGGAGCGAGAGAAGCCTTTATTCTTTCAATACGGGGGTTGGAATGTAATTCGGCAAACTCAATGGAAATTGGTACAGCGAAAACAAGAAGATTGGCAGTTGTATAATTTAGATAGGGATCGAACCGAAACGAGCAACCTTGCAGACCAATTTCCCGACCGGGTTAAGCAAATGAACAGGGCTTGGCAAAGTTGGGCGACTGAAGTTGGAATTGGAAATGAAAAGTCTGAAAAGGGTAATTGATAAAGCGAATTTAGAATTGGAAAAACTTTTGATAACGAAGGATGGTCATCCTTTACCTCAAGATCATGAGTTGATCTCTCGGAATTGGTTGCAAGCGGTCACCAAAGCGACCAATAAGGAAGGATGAGTAAAAACCTATCGATTACACCTATCGGTTCACAGGTTTCCAAGTGGGGTGAAGGTCCAATTTTTTGGGAGGAGCATCTTTTATATGTTGATATTGAGGGACATGCTTTGATTCGCTTGCATGTGGAGACGGGCGTGGAAAAAGTATGGGAAATGGGGGAGCGGATTGGAACCGTAGTGCCCAGGCAGTCTGGTGGTTTTCTGTGTGCGGGGGATTCAGGAATTTTTTCTTTTGATCCAAATACCGGTGAAAAAAAGAATCTTGCGGATCCAGAGGGGGATAAACGCCCAGATAACCGGTTTAATGACGGAAAATGTGACCCAAGCGGAAGGTTCTGGGCCGGAACGATAAGCACAGTGAAAAAGACTGGGGATGCGAATCTTTACATGCTGAATGCGAAGGGAAACCTCTCTCAAAGAGTGAATGGCGTCACCAATTCCAATGGGATATGCTGGAACCATAGAGCGGATACCATGTATTATATTGATACCCCAACTAAGGAAGTTTGGTGTTATCCTTTCGATAACTCAACCGGCAGAATCGGAGAAAAGCAGGTCATAATTAACACCGAAGAAGCAGATCTTGCTGGCTCGCCAGATGGAATGACGATCGATGGGGAAGGTATGCTCTGGATAGCGATGTGTCATGGGGGAATGGTGGTGCGAATTGATCCGCATAGAGGAGAGCTCATAGACAAAGTAGAACTTCCATGTTTGGAGACAACCGCTTGTGCCTTTGGTGGTTCAAGTTTGACCCGCTTGTTTGTGACTACAGGAATCCACAAGTCCTTGGAAGAAAGTAATGCGGGTAAAGTGTTTGCAATTGATGGATTGGGGATCTGCGGTGTATCCGCATTCCCATTTGCAGGATAAATCTTAGGGTTTTTTCAAGCACCATCGAATTGCATTCTGCAATAATTGATTAAAGCTTGGATTCTCAAAGTCCTTAGCATGCCCAAGGGAGGTGTAAAAAACTTTAGCACCTGATTTTGTCAGATGAGTCCAAGCTACGGGCTCGGAGGGAAAGCCTGATATGACGCCTTCCAAAATCGGGACTGAATTGATAGAAAGAGGAGAATTTCGATATAGAGAAGCGGGGGTTCTGAATGGAAGCTTTACTTGCTTCAAAAAGGAAGGTTGAACTGCAGTTGGAATTTGTCTGATAAGACAGGATTTGTCATTTCCATAATGTCCTTGATAGTTTCCGCCAATAACTTCTTGGTCCCATTCCGGCCAATCTTGGTGCCCTTCAGGGGCTGAATCATTTCGAAGTTCGAAGGCATGGGAGGAAGTGCGGATTCCCAGAATTGGTTTTCCATGTGCGATATGACTTCTAATAGATTGCATAATTTGATCCGAAAAGGCCCTTCGCCTAACACTGAGAATCAAGAGATCTGCCTGGTTAATTGCCGTAGGATTTTTTAATTGATGACGGTCACGACCTTGTTTGGGAGCAGTGCAAAACTTGATTTTAAAATCTTTAGTAAGGTAAGATGCAGCAAATTCTGGAAGGGTTTTTTCAGTCTGGTATTCTCTTTCTGCAATCACAAAGACGACTTTTGATTTTCCATGAGTAACAAGTGAAAAACCGAACGCACCCGATAGGAAAAACAAGGGAAGCAAGCGGAATAATTCCATATTGAATATAAAATTTTACTTTTGGGGAGTGATTTCTTCCTTAATTGGCAGGAAGAGTAGTCCACGAGTTTGTCGAATAATCGTAAAATTTTCGGCTACCCGAATCATTTTGAAAGAATATCCAGGCACCGGATTCAGAACGGAAAAGATAGGGATAGTTTTCAAAATTTGTCCAAAGCCAATCTAGGTTGGAGTCAAAAAGCCAAAAAGAACTCATTGAAGTCCCACTTCGGTAAAGCCATCCATGGTTTATGTGAAAAATCCAGTTGCTTGAAGTTTCAAAGTAAGTACCAAACCAGTCGGTCGACCTCCAATAATTTCCATGATCCACGGCGGTGGACCATGCATATTCATCCAGATCTATTATGCTTACCAAGAGGGAAAAAGGCTGGGAGCTAGAGCTTTGATCCGAGACCAATATCGAAAGTTCATAAGAATTATTCTGATCTGAATCAAGTGGGGTTTCGAAATCTGGGGCCTCTTTAAAGCGGATCACTCCTGAGCTGGCGTTCAATTCAAAAAAGCTAGAGTCGGATCCAGAAAGGGTGAAAGTCAGGCTGTCGCCGTCATTATCCGTAGCGTTAAAATCAAAAAGATAAGTGGAGGATTCAGCAATGTTGATCGTTCCCCCGGCAGGGGCATTGTTAAGGGTAGGGGGATTATTGACGGATTGAACTTCAAGAGTGAAGGAATCCGAAACGGACTGACCCCCAGAAGTAGCGTTTATGCTTATTATCGAAGTACCAAATTGATTTGAGAGAAGGGAAAGTACAAGGTCTGAGCCTGAGATTGTTGGGACAGCCAGCGATTCGTCGGAAGAGGTAGCCGTGAAGGTAAAGGAATCCAAGGAGTCGGGATCGTTGAAGAATTCTGAAAGATCTATACTCAAATTACCCTGATCTTCATTCATGTATTGATCTGGAATTGCGGAGATCACAGTCGGAGGGTCATCAAGCGAGGCAACCGACACGGATACGGTGGTAGTTGCAGTTGATGTACCATCTGAGACCAAGACTGAAAAGGAATCGGTTCCATACCAGTTGAGGTTAGGTTGGTAGGAGGCTAGGCCGGAATCCGCCGCAATCGATACGGTTCCATTCGTGGAAGATGAGGAAATAGACCAAATTAGATCATCCCCATCAATATCGCTTGCTGAAAAAGTGTACGAGGCAGTTTCGTCTTCATTAGATGATAGCGAGTAAGTACTGCCGGATCCTATTACCGGCGCGGAATTGACTCGATATTCATAAGCTCCAATATCAGGAGCACTACCATATCTCACCTTTCCTAAAATATCGGTGGTTGAATAATCCAATGCAGCAGCATTGGCTTGATCAATTGCAGGAGATGTGGCTTGCAGGGTGTAGTCATCGTCTTCATTGCCCGCAATGCCATCGCTCCCGTCGCTATCATTGAAAAGAGGGTCGGAGTCATTGTTGTCAGATCCAGAAATGGTGCCTAAGGACTTACTGGGATCCAAAATACAATGATTGGCAGAAACCGTGCCTTGGTAATTATAAAGGTCACTACCCTGGCTACCCGCGGAGTTTTGCCATAAGATAGAATTTTCAAAGTCAATGGATTGACCACTAAAGAGAATACTAATTCCACCGTGCTCAATGGCAGTATTTCGAACCAGGGTACAGTTCACAAAACGAGAATGACCTACTAACTTCAATACACCATTCCGATAGCTTGCACTATTATCGGACAATAAGCAGTTAATGAATTTAGTTTGGTTTGCATCACTGGCCAAGAGTCCCACTCCACCTTCTGAAGTGGAGGAAGCATTCGCTTCGTTTCCAATAAATCGGCATTGCAAAAAAGAAATATTATTGGCCCCCATGGATGTGAATGCACCTCCATCGTCCGCATGATTTTTGAGAAATAATGAATTGGAAATTTGGACATTCGAATTTCCCCAAAAATACAGTGCTCCACCATAAGATCCGCTAGGACTGGCATGATTTTCAACGAAAGAGCAGCTATCTATGGACGGGGTAGAAGTCGAATTCATGTAGATGGCACCACCGTACCGTGAAACCGTAGAATTTTTGGTGAAATCACAATCGCTAATGGAGGGCGAAGATCCCTCCAAGGAAAGTGCTCCTCCTCCGTTGTAAGTAGTGTTGGAATTAGAACTGAAGTTAGAATCGGTTAGGGTGCCAGTTGAATTCTTTAAATACAGTCCACCACCACCATAGATAGAGGTATTGTTTTGGTAGTTACCAGAATTTTCATTATAGTTTCCATTTTCAATCGCAACTGCACCCCCCGAAGTTCCGGCAGAATTCTCCTGGTAGCTATTGCCAGAAGCCGAAAAATTTCCATCTTTTGTAAAAACCGCACCCCCCGAGTAGGACGATTGATTTGAAGTAAAAGTATTGTTTTTCAGAGTCAATGGTGTTGATTCAAAAAATAAAGCACCTCCATTGGAATTTGCGGAATTACCACTGAATAAGCTAGAAGATATGGTTGCATTACAATCAATAAATTGACCGCCAGCCCCATAATATATGGATTGATTGGTGCTGAACTGGGCATAGGTAATGGTTATGTTAGAATCGGCTGCATCGATCGACCCACCGCTAGAAGCGGAATAATTAGAAGTGTAAGTTCCATTGTTGTCGATTAATGTACAGAACTTTAACGCCAAGGCTCCCCCGCCGTTATTGGTAGCGTTTTGATTACCAGAAAAGGTGCAGGAGGTGGCATTTATTTCAGAGTATTCCGCGAAAATTGCACCCCCCTCCAAATCAGCTTGGTTACTATTGAATTGGCAAGAATTCAGAACAAGAATTGCATTTTTAGAATAGATAGCACCTGCATATCCCAATCCGTTTCCCAGACCCGACCCTCGATTATTCGAAAAAGTACAATTGGAAAAAGTCGCATTGGTATCCAGAAGATAAGCAGCCCCTCCCTCTTGCCTAGCCCGGTTTACTTGAAAAATACATTCACTTACTGAGAAGTTTACCCCATTGGCATAGAGTCCGCCCCCTTTTCCCCGTGAATCTGAATAGTTTTCACTCGCATTTCCATCCTGGATAATGAACCCTTCAAGGTGGGATCCATTTGATGGAACGACCACATGAAAAGAATTATCTGAGCCATCATTGATATTTCCGATATCCCCAGAGAGAATGGTTTGGTTCGTGGTTGAGTTTCGTTCTGTCCTTGAACTTTCCGAACCAGAAAAGCCTCCATATATCGAAACATTTGGTGGAAGTAGGAAAAAATCACTTTGGAAAACTCCTGGTTTGTAGGTTCCGCTCGCAACCCAAACCTCGGTAAAGGGATGCATTGACTGGAGTGCAGTGGAAAGTTCAGGATAAGCATTCGCCCAGCTAGAACCATCCGCAATACCAGTTGCAGAAGTATTGACATAGAGGATTTGGCTTCGGTTTGCTATGAAGGTTTGCTCGATCGTCTCAACAATCTCTGAGCTAACGGATAGAATATCAGGTGAAAATTGATGACCCGCTTTACTTGGAGTAAGAGTCCCTGACCAGTTGGAGGAAATGGTGGTAAAAAAAGTACCATTTTCATCGGTAAAGATAGGGGTGCCTTCTGATGAAAAAGATAGGCTTACATCTGGAACACCTACACCTTGAGAATCCTTAATTATCCCGGTAATCAATCGATGACTTGTGGTATCGGTGCCGGTATCAATTTCATTTAGTACTACACTTGTTGTGGGGATTCCTGATGAAGAGAGATATAAGGTGCTTAATCCATTATTCGCATCCGCATCCTTCTTGGAAATTATTTGTAATGGTTGTGGCAGATTCCAGCTTTCTGGAGAAAAGCTCATAGTACTTGAACCTAGCACTGAGAAATCCTGGTCTCCAGCAGAGTCCAAAGAAATAGAAATTGAAACATTAGATTCTGGCTTGGATGCTAGGCGAACCGTGAAGGAACTAGCATTACCCTCAGAAATATTTAGAGAAAAAATAGAGGGCACAATACCTTGTACAATCGAGGATCGAAAGTTTGAGACATAAGGAGTGGTAGTGTTGAGGACTTGGGCATTATCTTCTGAATCCAAGTTACCAGTTGAGATTCCTTGATATTCAATGGATGGGTTTGAGAAATAGGGAATTCTGTTTGAATAGGTCGAAGTACCATCGGTATCGTAGGCCATGATTGTCCGGTAGCCTTGGCCATCCGTAATCCATCTTTTTCCGTAGTTAAATTGCTTGAAAAGAGAATTATTTGAAGGATCTGTATCTGGAACGCCCCGATTCATCGCATCCTCTCGATTATGGGTGCAACCCATATTGTGGCCAATCTCATGGAGTAAGCTGTAGCTTGGTGCCCCAATCTGATCCATCACCACGACATTGAACCCACTTTCACCGAAGTCTAAGGATGGATAGGACATAGTGTTAGCGATGCCACCAAGGCTTCCATCACCCTGGGAAATGAGAACGCTAACTAAGTCGGCTCCATATTGGTCGCGGAGGGTATGGAGTTGATCCAGATATCCGTCGGTTGGGTTGGTGGACCGATTCAAGTCCAAGGTTGGATCCTGCGTTTCGGCGTAATCGATTTCAACCAGATGTACCAACCGGATCGCCGCATTTACATTGCTATTTAAAAAACAAAGATTTGATTCGGAAATTGCATTTTGAAGGTAAGCTTCAACTTGGTTTTCCGTGCTTAAATTTTCGGACAGTTTTGCATCTGCGGTATAAGCGACCAATAAGTCAATTAGGTTGCCATCTCCATCTCTCCAATTCTTCGCCCTTCTGCCTGGCCGAGGATCTAGAATTTTTAGTTTTTGATCTAGCAGGCAACCTCCGCAGGCAAGGTGATTACTTTTTTTGGCATTCAACCAAATAATTTTTCCTTCTTCAGTAATAAATCTTTGGTTAGCTCCAAAACTCGGTCTCAATACTCCGACAATTTCATGGCTAACTCGGGTGAAAGAAAGAGTGGAATTTTCACTGCCTGAAATTTTTCCAGTCCACGAAAAGCTACTACCACCTAGATCGCGACTGTATAGTTTCTCAATTTTGAGAAGATTTTCATTATTCTCTTCCAAAAAAAGGGTCGGACTCTGAAAGGTAGCTTCGAAAACAGATTCCATATTCGCTCGTGCAAAAGTGCAAACTGCAAGTAAAGTCAATGTGGTAAAAGAAGAAAAAGTTGAAACTTTCAATGTGAGCAAAAGCTAACTCTTAAATGGTTTTTCAGGCAATTCGTAAATTAGCTTTCTTTTAAATCTATTTTTCTTGTACCTAAAGTTTCTTGCATCAGTGATAAATTGATATATCAGACTAAATTTAAATATAAAATTATATCCTTCTGCCCATACCTTAGGAAATCCCCCTTTTTTTCATGAATAAATTTTCATTAACCGGTAAAGTTGCCCTGATTACAGGAAGTACTCAGGGTTTAGGACTTGGGGTTGCAAAAGCGCTGGGTTCTGCTGGAGCAAAGATCGCAATAAATTATTTAAATAATAGAGAAAAAGCAGAGGGTGCACTCCAACTTCTTAAGGAGGAGAGAATTCATGTTATGCTGGTTCGGGCCGATGCCTCTGATCCTGAACAAGTTAAGTCAATGGTGGAATCGGTTGAGGAAAAGTTTGGTGCCCTGGACATTGTGGTTCCGAATGCCACTCCGGATCAACCTCAGAGAGCAATTGAGGATTATGACCAAGAGTTTTATCGAAAGATGTATGAGTTTTTTGTGATGAGCCCTTTTTATCTTGTACAGGCGGCTCTGCCCGGAATGAAAAAAAGAGCAAGGGGTAGAATCATCAACATCACCAGTGAGGTTTATCATAAATCTATTCCAAAGTTTAGTGGGTATGTCGCAGCAAAAGGAGGGCAAATCGGTTGGAGTCGAAGTATGGCTACGGAATTGGCTCCATTTGGCATTACCGTGAACACGGTTGCTCCTGGATGGGTACCAACGGATCGTCACGAAAATGATACCGAGGATTCTAAAAATGAGTACCTTTCGACCATTCCTCTAGGACGTTGGGGTACACCAGATGATGTTGGGAATGCAGTGGCTTATTTTGCATCCGATGAAGCCTCTTTTATTACTGGACAAACTTTATGCGTTAACGGTGGACGTACTCCTTGGTAAAATTATTTAATCATTAATTAATAATCATTATGAAAATACATTGTAAAATACTCTCTTTACTAGTGATACCCATTCTGGGTTCCTTTTTAGGCTGTGGCGAAAAGTCCGGTGAAGAAGGGAGCAAGCCAGAAGCTTCCTTTGCTTACGTGACCAACGGAGTCGACCCATTTTGGGATTTGTGTGCTGCTGGAGTACGGATTGCTGAAAAAGAATTCGGAGTCAGTTGTGAAGTACTGATGCCGCCCAAAGGAGTGGTTGATCAAAAGAGAATGATGGAAACCCTACTTGCCAAAGGGGTATCGGGAATTGCAGTCAGTCCAGTGGACGCGGAGAATCAAACTCCCTTTTTAAATGAAGTGTCTGAAAATACTATTCTAATCACTAATGATTCGGACGCTCCAGAAAGTAAGCGTTTGGTCTTTATCGGAACCAATAATTATAAAGCAGGTCGTGCCTTGGGAGGGTTGGTAAAAAAGGCACTTCCTGAGGGTGGTCAGGTAATGCTTTTTGTGGGTCGACTTGAGCAATTGAACGCCCGTCAGAGAAGGCAAGGTGTGATCGATGAATTACTGGGCCGTCCCGCTCAAAGTTTGGAGCAGGTGAATTACGATCCGGTGGATGCGACCAATTTGACTTCAGGAGATTCAAAGTATTCGATTTTGGATACCCGAACAGATAACTTTGATAAGGCTCGGGCCAAAAGCAACGCCGAGGACGCGATCGCAAAGTACCAGGATTTAAAATGTATGGTGGGTCTATTTGCATATAACTCACCCTCATGCATTGATGCGATCAAGGAGGCGGATAAATTGGGAACTATCAAGATTTGTGGTTTTGATGAACAGGATGCTCTTCTTCAGGCGATTACCGATGGGCATGCCTATGGTACCATAAGCCAGCAACCTTGGGAATATGGGTATGAATCCATTAAAATGCTCAAGAATATATGGGATGGTAATCAACCTGCGACCACTTACCAAGAGGTTTCCTTTCTCGAGGTAACTAAAGGAAATATCGATGAGTTTTGGGCCAAAAAGAAAGAAATGGCAGAACTTGGAAAATCCAATTAGATGAGCGACGCCCAAGGGTTGCTTCTTGAAGTCCGAGAATTAAAAAAAAGTTTTCCCGGCGTTCTTGCCCTCAAAGGGGTATCCCTGACTTTAGGAAAAGGTGAAGTGATCTCCCTCATCGGAGAGAACGGTGCGGGGAAAAGCACTTTGATGAAAATTTTGGCTGGTGTACAGCCGTCTGACTCGGGTGATTACTTTATTGATGGGAAACGAGTTGATTTTAAAAATGTCAGGGAAGCGATGGATTTGGGCATAGCCCTGATCCATCAGGAACTCAACCTTGCTTCCAATCTCGACTTGGCTTCCAATATTTTTCTGGGTCGTGAACCCGGGAAAATGGGCTTCATTCATGAAGAAAAGCTTCATGCGGAAGCAACCAGGCATTTAAAAAGAGTTGGATTAGACTTGCCCTCTGACACCATTGCAGGATCGCTACCAATAGGAAAGCAACAGTTGGTCGAAATTGCCAAAGCTCTTTCCTGTGATGCCCGGGTGTTAATTATGGACGAGCCAACCAGTAGCTTATCTCAGAAGGAAACCGAAACTTTATTCGATGTTGTTAAGGGTTTACGTGACGAGGGAATCAGCGTAATTTATATTTCTCATCGACTGGGAGAAGTGAAGGAGCTTTCCGACCGGGTAACCGTATTTCGGGATGGTGAAAATGCTGGTGACCTTGCCAAGGATGAAATCAACCATGATAACATGGTTCGTTTAATGGTTGGGCGTGAATTGAGTGAATTTTATGATCGGGACATTCACGAAGCAGGTGATTGTGTTCTTAAGGCGGTTGATCTGGTAACACCGGCTTATCCTGAAATTCCAGTTTCGATTGAAGTCCGTGCTGGTGAAATCGTCGGGATTGCTGGATTGGTTGGGGCAGGCCGAACAGAGTTGTTACAAACCATTTTTGGGGTCACTCCCTCACTTGGAGGTAAACTGGAAATAAAAGGAGAAAGTTTTTCGCCCAGCTCCCCAGCAGATGGGGTACATGCTGGTCTGGCACTTGCTCCCGAAGATCGAAAGCAACACGGATTGGTCCTACCAATGACAGTTCGTGAGAATTCCAGCCTACCAAGCCTGGATCGGGATCAAAAAATGGGCTTACTTGATCACGCCAAGGAAAAAGTAATTGCAGACGATGCGGTTGAGCAGATGAAGATCAAAACACCTAGCATCGAGCAGGCAGCCCGATTTCTCTCCGGAGGTAATCAACAAAAGATCGTACTGGGGAAATGGCTAGCCATGAAACCCAAGCTCCTGATGCTTGATGAACCCACTCGTGGGATTGACATCGGAGCCAAAAGGGAAATTTACAAACTAATGGAGAAACTTGCCGGCAAAGGGATCGCAATTCTTTTTGTTTCCAGTGAAATGGAAGAGGTATTAGGAATGGCAGACCGAGTTTATGTTATGCATGAAGGGAAAGTTTCGGGAGAACTTCAACAAAATCAAATGTCTGAGGAATCAATTATGCAACTGGCTACGGGAGGATCACTAGCGGCTTAAAATTATGAAAAAAAATGTATATGGAATCTTTGGCCTTTTGGTCGCCGTTTTTGCAATCACCGCAATTGCAGATCCTAACTTTCTCTCCGCTTACAATATGCAAAATACAGTCAAGTGGTCGAGTTTGTATGGTGTAATGAGTATTGGAGTTGCTTTTGTAATTATAACCGGTGGCATTGATCTATCGATCGGTTCGGTAGTTGGACTGGTTGCGGTAGTGCTTTCTTTCTTTACCAAAATTCAGGGCCTTGATCCA
>DEYT01000107.1:0-7976 GCA_002364975.1 Opitutia bacterium UBA3151
TTTCTTAACCAACGGTTTTACCGAAGGCCGGCCTTACATGGATACTGGGAATGTGACACAAGTAGACAATACATATGATGGTATGGGAATGATGGGACCGAGAATTGAGTGGTTACCACCAGAACAAGTTGAAGATTTTGTAATGTCTTGGACTAAAGACCAACCCGAATTTCTTGACGCTGGTATTATGACTGCTGAGAAAATATTCGATACCAAAGATCAGGATCATTTTATATATCAAATTGATTTGGATACTGGTGTTCGCTTGTTCTTTGATTCCAACAAAACTTTTCTCCATATAGAATCATCGAATGAATTTGCCTTTGTAGAGGGAGAGTCTCTTTCCCTAGATTCATTACCAACAGAGGTTTCTGATGCTCTGCAAACTTCAAACCCAGATTATACAATTTCTGAGGTGATAAAAGAGTTTGCTTTCAATTCGGATACAGATTCTTCCGAAGACAGGGCGTTTATTTATAAAGCTTTGATCGAAAAAGACGGTGAAAAATTAGAAGTTAACCTAGACAGTAATGGGTCAATTGTTTTAACCATCGATTTCTTTGAATCTGAATTCGAACAAAATCAATGGAAACCAGTTGAGCTTCCTCAAAGTGCACAAGATTATTTGGAGACAAATTACAAAGATGGAGATTTTCCGATCGGCTACTTTGTGGATGAGCGCCCAACTGAACAGGGAAAAGAGCTGGTTGCCATTCTCGACAATGGAGTTGAGGTCATTTTTGATGAAGCAGGAATCTTTTCCACAGAAATGGACCCGTGGAAAATGTTGGAAGAGAACTTGGATGCAGGATTGAAGTTTGATTCTTCTCGCTCCTCATGGGGTGACGCAGGAGCAGATTTTGCGTCAGCAGGCTCTTATGTTCACATCCAGGAAGTCGAGAATGATGATTCCGATAATTCTTCTATAGAATATGCTCCCATGCAACAGGGTATGCTCTATCGAATTTCTTTGGTGAGCCAAGAGGTTGACAGCAATGCAACACCAGACCTCGGTCAACTTGATTTATCGAGTAGTATGATGGCTGGAACAAAAGTTAGCCTAACCTTTACCTATGAGATGTCTCCCCCTCGATACCTAATTGTAAGTGGTGCAAATGTTACCGGTTTCAAGCATCGACTTTCCGACTGGGATCAACCCGGTTCCTTTACCATTCAAGCAGAAACCGTTTCTCCCGTTGCATCTTCGTCCAATCCTTCAGGCTTGGTTAGTTCAACCTTTGGAATCACAGTGGAAATGGGTGGCGAACGGTTCTATGAAGGTTCGATATTTGTGACCAATGTTGTAGGCCTTGATGTTGGAGCAGCAGAAAATTCTTTGCCATGGGATCCGGTTGCCAGTTTTAATTTAAATGGATTGACTGGGATAGAAACCTCAGTAGACGCCTTTCTTCCCAGAAGAATGCTAATGGATCAATTCCAAATCTTTGATCCTAATGAAGTAAAGGCTGCCGTTGTTGATAATAATGGTACCTTAGCCTACATTGCCGGAAGTATCGATCCCGGTGAAGAGGATGGTAGTGAAGTAGGCTACAATTTTTCTCGCACACCATATAAAGGGCATGAGCCTAGAACGGAAGATCCTGCCATGTACTTTGACCCAACAACTGTTGAGGGAGCGGAGTATCTACTCGATGATTCGGAATTTGGAATTACAGATTTATCCGCTGATGGAAGCTACACAGCAGAGCAAACCGATGGAACAGAATCCGAAAAAGTCTTATATAATACAACGACTCACGAGAGTATCAGTACGGCTACCATAACAGGTTCTTTTGCTGACCCATCGGGTTGGATGCTATTGGATGATCAGGATTCCCAATACTCTTCTTACACACATCCAGCTTATTATAATACTAGTACCCATTTTGTAGTGGACAGCAATGGAAGCGTAGAAAGAGGATGGATGCTGACCGATGCTTCTAGTGGAGGAAGTCATACAGGAGGTAATGACTCTGAAGGTGGCATCGCCGCTTCCAAGTTTGATTTTGACGGTGATCAGTTTGCCAATTCTTTACTTAATGTCTCCTTTACGGCCTCAAATTTCCCTGGAGATGTTCAAATTGGTGATCCATTTGTGGATCCTTATGCGGCATTGAATGAATCCGATTTTGGAACCGTTCAAGGTACTGTTCTAACGGATGCGGGTGGTACCATTTCTGAATACGATGTCTGGTTTGTAAAGGTCCCTGAAGCGGGGCAAGATCGTTACAGTGGTGAACCTGTCTTCTTTAATTTCGAAAGAGGAGAAAATGGAGCTTACACCGCAAAACTTCCTGCGGGAAGTTATTACGCCGAAGCTTTTGGCTTTGATCCAGAAACAGGAACTCCTTACAAACCTGAATTTGCTCTTGAAAATGGCGTGGATAAAGTATTCCAAATTACAGACTCCGATAGCAATTTAACGCATAATTTCTTGCTCGAAGCTGAATACCGAATGTCTTTTGATTTTATCCCATTAACCGGGTCGGTTTCCAAAGACGCAACTGGTCCTATTCAGGATGTATTCTTTGATCTCTTTCCTGTAGAAAATGGAGCGAGAGTCACAGATTATCCCGTTGCTTCTTTTGGAGTTGACCGGGAAGGTAATGTGCGAGGTGAGGCACCTGCCGGCACTTTTGAAGTGGAGGTCTTTTCCCCTGACAACTCACTTCGTTTGGCAAGTGACCTAACCATAACTATTCCAGATGATGTCACATCCCATGATGTGGGAGCCATTGCCTTGTCTGAACAAAGTATGTTCTCCGTAAGAGGAAGTTTTGCTGACACTTCCGGCAATCCGATATGGGCGGATGTCATATTTGTGAACCCAGATGACTTGGAAGAACAATTTTGGCCCATGTGGGACGATTCAGTTGGAGATCTGCAGGATGGTGAGTTTGCAGTTAATATTCCTGAAGGCGAGTACCTTGTTTTAGCGGAAAGATTCGATGGTATGTTTGTATCGAAATTCTTTGATGGAGATTCAAACGGTTCGGCGGACACTTTGACCATTGATGCTGATTTCAATCAAAGCATAGATTTCGTGTTAGAATCCCGACCTTCGGCAACGATTAATGTTAAACTCATAGATGCTAATACCTCAGATCCTGTAAAATATGCTTGGTTTGATTTCTTCGACGCGGAAGATGAGTTTGGCCCGATTATTTTCCCGGAAGTAAATGTTGATTTCGAAGATCCATCCTTTGACGGTAATTATACTTTAAAAGTTCCTGGTGGAACCTATAAATTCAGTATTGGTGCTGATCGTTATGAGAATATGTTCCGAATTCTTGACGAATCCGGTTCCGAGACCTGGTCCAAAGACGCCATATGGGATGATGGAAGCAAAATTATTCTCGTTGATGGAAATGTAACCGAGCTCGGTTCGGTTTCGATGAGTGCATTTGAAAAATCAGATGCTGATCTGTACGGTTTCAACTGGATGGACGAAGGAACCCAAATTTCCGGTTCTTCGATCAAAGGAAGTGTAAAGACTGCGTCGGGTACGAAAGGTAGCGTGGTTCCAAAAGCTCGTATCATTGCCCATACAGATGATTATCTCTTTTGGTTTGACCACACCATTTCTCGCTCCAATGGATCCTTTGAAATTAGTAACTTACCCGAGGGTAATTGGATGGTTTTTGCCGAACCTCCCTATGATTCCGAATCTTTCCGTGGATTCCGTGAATCCACCCCGATCCAAATTTCTCTCCCCGAAGATAATGGCTCTTCTTATGATTTGATTTTGCAAGGATCCAATGTTTCTGGTCGCATTCTTTTCCCAAAACGGGAAGTGAAGACTGGAGAGAACCAGAACAATGCTCTTGCAAATGCCTTTGTTTGGGCTTTCCGTGATGAGGATAAGGATGGTGAACCAGATTATGATGCCGCAATTTTAAGTGGAGAAGATCAGTTGAGTGAAGCCTTTGGAGAAACGGACGATGACGGATTTTTCTCATTCTATTTGGAAGATGCCGGCAGTTATTCTCTCCGAATCGAGATGCCGGGTGAACTTTCTGCACTTGCACCTGCTCCCATCCAATTCTCCCTCAAAAATCCAGCGGATAATTTAAAACTTGGAAATGCAATCAAGATCGATTGGGAAAGTAAGGTTAATGCGACTTCATTTGATATCGAAAGAAAGTCCTCAACCGAGTCCTCTTACCAAAGTCTTTTCAGTTCCGATGCGAACAGTACCGGTCCTGATAAACCTACTGCCGGTTCTAAAACATTTATAGATGCTACGGTACTTACTGGGGAAACCTATTCTTACCGAGTGGTTGCTGAAACCAGTTCAGGAAAAGTAACTTTGGACTCAACAAATGTCAGGGTCTCGAAACCAATGATTTTCCTTGCTCCCCCAAGCAAGACTATTTCCGGTCGGGTTGTGGACTCGAACAATACCCTAATCTCTGGAGCTGAAGTGGTTGCTTGGCGAGAAGAAGGGGAGGGATGGAGTTCTGCATTCACCGGGGATGATGGTACTTATGAATTGACTGGAGGTCCTGGTAAATGGGAGATCACGGTTTATCGACCTTATGATACCAAAGTGGATTGGGTTTACGATAATGCTCCGGAACGTTTCTCTTTTAAACAGGATGAAAGTAAAGAATCTAAAACCATTAATTTCACGGTTTCAACACTTGGACTAGCCGGTGGAAAAGTTAAGGGTAGCATTGCCATCCCAACGGGCAAAACTGGTACTGATTTGGCACAGTATGTATTTATCGATGTTTTCGATCCAGAAGGGCGGGGTAATTGGTCCAATCCGGATTCATCCGGAAATTTTGAAATCCCAGTTGAACCTGGTGAGTATGAAGTTTCTATTTGGGTTGCACCTGAACTTACTGGTCTCGGAAGCCCAGAGTTTCAAATTGTTCGAGTGGGTAACTCAACCGTCGATATTGGAGAACTTCAACTTACCACTAGGAATCAGTCTTTGACCGGAACCGTTCTAACGGATACTGGAAAAGCTCTTCCGAATGTTGAGGTTTGGGCTTGGAGTAATCAAGGTGGTTGGGTTTCTGACTTTACTAATGTTAATGGAGAATACACCTTAGCCGTCTCCTCCGGGAAATGGGAGATTGGATATGATCTTCCTATGCCTGCTGATGGAAGTGAACCACCCTATCTGCCTGAGCCTCCGAAGAGAGTACAGCTTAAGCAAAATGATTCCAGTAAAGCGATAAATTTCACTGCAAAAGAAGCAGGTGCTCAAGTTTCGGGTACGGTCTATGGACCTAATGGTGGTCCCGTTTCTGACCTTAACGGTTGGGTATATGCCCGTGAATACAGCTCAAGTGCTGATGAAGATGAATTTTATGATTTTGTTGCAGAGGTTCCGCTTTCCTCAATGGGTACCTTTTCTTTCCCAAGTGTAGCTGGAGAATATATTGTTGGTCTTTGGCTACCTCCAGGGTCAGGTTATGTTAATCCCGAAGAAAAGTACTACAACATTGCGGTCGCAAATGGAGTTACTACTTTGACTGATTACAACCAGACTGCCCAGAACGAAGCATCTTTCAGCCTGACAGCTAATGATGCAACAGTTTCTGGATCATTTACCCTTAATGCTAATACTGCCACTGGTCTAACGGGAGAAGTTTATGCAATAAGTACCGATGGCGAAGGCTGGCAATCAGCACCCATCGAAGATAATGGTACATATTCAATGTTACTCTCTCCTGGATCATGGACATTCGACTACTATATCGAGTCTGATTCTCAATCTAGAAATATTCCAAGATATCCAGCTGAAACTTACCTTGTTACGGCGGTAAAATCCTCAACAGTAACTCAAAATTTTGTATTGACCACCGCAACCGCTTCTATTTCTGGATCCGTGAAATATGATGCCAATGACACCGCGGTTACTGATTCAACTCTTTATGTTTGGGCTTCTCGAGAAGGTACAGAATCAATTGACGAGCACTGGAATGAAGTGGAGACTGACGCAAATGGTTCCTTCGTTATCCCGGTTTTACCAGGTGGCACTTATGAAGTTGGTGCTATTTTATCCAAGGAATTGCGCGATCAAGGATATTTAGACTCACTCATTGTCGAGGTAGATCTTTCAATCAGTAATGTTTCCGATCTTAATCTTACGATTCTTAAACCAAGCGATACAAATTTCATTAGTGGTACGGTAACGGATGCCAATGGAAGTGCCGTGGAAGGTGCCGATGTCTACGCTTGGGATGACGATGGGCGTGAAGTGTCTGGAACGAGTTTGAGCGATGGTACTTTTTCCCTTCCTGTTTCACCAGATACGGTTTGGCATGTGGGTGCTGAGTACAGCTTATTTGATGACAACGGAACAGAAACCTTCTTTTTCACAAAAGTTGAAGTTGATGCTGATTTGAATTCGGATGCTTCTAAATCTGATCTATCCCTCGTTGTAGAAGCTCCCGACTTTGAACTACCTGAAGGTTCTAGCATTACCTTTGATCCAACGATTGATTTTGTTACCAAGCTTCCAGACGGTACAGAACTTACTATTCCCGGAGGTGCTGCAAATGTTGCTTCCGATGTTACTTCCGTTCGCCTCGTAGTAACTCCAACCGCGAAGGGTTTGTCCAAAAGCTCCACTGAAAAACCTGCTGATTACGGATACTCCGTCGATTTATTCGACAGCAGTGGAAAGACGGTTGAGGGGAATTTCAAGAAAGATGTTATTTTAAGTGTAAAAGTTGATGTTAATGCGTCTCGAGAAAATGGCATGGATGTTGAAAATATTGAAGGGATGTACTATTCCACAACCAAGGATGCTTGGGATAAAGCTAAAACCAGCACCTGGGATCTTAATAGCTCAACTCTTACCATGACGACCGATCACTTCACCACTTTTGCCCCCGTTTCAAGCCCCGATGTGTCGGATCTTGCTGAAGGACTTGCAAAAGTAGATGCCGCCGCATCTGGAGATTGGTACTCATCGACTTGGTTTGGTTATTTCTATGATGCCTCAAGCGACTGGATTTACCACAATGATTTGGGATGGTTATATGTGCAAAAAGATTCAAGCGATAATTTCTGGTTCTATGATTCCAATGTTGGTTGGTTCTGGACAGGATCGACATATTACGATGTTTCCCAATCGAAATCGTTCATCTATTCTTCTACCGAAGCGAGTTGGTTGTATTTCAAGGTTGTCGACGGAGTTAGAACGTTCTATGACTACACGGATCAGACTTGGCTCACTCCAGATTCAAACTAGTAGCAGACTGAATTTCGATTACATTTTATATCCTTGCTAATCCTATTATAATTTCTACTTTTTTATTTTAAATCATGAAAATTAAGCTACCTCTATTCTTTTTGCTCATTTTTAGTATTGTGGATGCACAAGTTCCATCAACCTGGGATTCCACGACTACTTACAGTTCTGGAGCTTTAGCATTAGATTCGAATGGTGTTACCTACATTGCACTGCAGGATGTCAGTGCTGGCACAGCGTTAAGCGATACCAGTTACTGGCAATCTTTAGATGCCGCCGCACCTACTTCTGCTCCTTCTACCTCTGCACCCACATCGACTCCTGATACCTCAACGGTTCCAACCACGACTCCTGATACAAATCAGACTACCGTATCGCGATTTCTTGGAATATCTACCCGTGGTTTGGTCAGTAGCACCAAGGCAATGTACGGCAGTATTGCCATTACTGGTACTGAAAACAAGACCGTAGCATTCATGGGCAAGGGAAAAACCATGGAATCACAAGGTATTACTGATTATGTTGCAGATCCCGCCCTTATTATCTACAAGCTCACGGATGGTGCTTGGGGCGTTTATCGCACAATTGACAATTGGGGAGATGCCACGGGCACGGAAAATATTTCTACCGTCGATGGTGAGGAAGGTATTACTTTACCCGTTGATGCAAGCGAAGCCGCAATCGTTCTTGATCTTGCTCCCGGTAGTTATTCTGCTATCCTTACCTCTACTGAAGCAACTGCTAAAGAAGCGTTAGTAGAGGC
>DEYT01000107.1:8368-21380 GCA_002364975.1 Opitutia bacterium UBA3151
AGTAGCACCAAGGCAATGTACGGCAGTATTGCCATTACTGGTACTGAAAACAAGAAAGTTGTCTTTATGGGTAAAGGTAAGACTATGGAGTCTCAAGGTATTACAGATTATGTTGCCGACCCTGCTCTGATTATCTACAAATTGACCGACGGTGCATGGGGTGTTTACAAGACTATCGATAACTGGGGAGATGCTACAGGTACCGAAAACATTTCCACGGTAGATGGCAGCGAGGGTATTACCTTACCCGTTGATGCTAATGAAGCTGCTATTGTGCTGGACCTTGAACCTGGTAACTACTCGGCCATCCTAACTTCAACCGAAGCAACCGAAAAAGAAGCTTTGGTCGAAGCTTACGAGATTGTTGAGTAGTTTGATAATTTTCTTTTTGGATCTATTTTAACCATAAATGCTTCCCTTCTCATAAGGGAAGCGTTTTTATATATTAAAGGATTCTTGCCAGTTGCTTACAGAGTCTATTTTATTGATCGATGCATTTACGTCATGGAAAGCCAAGCATCGAAAGCAACTTGGTTGTAGAGGTAGATAGTATCAGCAAAACTTATAATTTAGCTGACTCGAAGATTGGTTGGAGGAAGTTGGTTGATTCTATTTTTCAATTCCGTTCATCCCGTTCCCTCTTAGCTTCGGAAGTTTTAAAAGGAGTTTCTTTTAATGTTAAAAAGGGAGAATCCTTGGGCATAATCGGATTGAATGGATCGGGTAAAAGTACACTTTTGCAAATCATTACGCAGACGGTACAACCAGACGAAGGTAGTTTAAAAACGGTTGGCCGGATCGCAGCACTATTGGAACTTGGATCTGGCTTTAACTCAGAATTCACGGGGCGTGAAAATGTTTACTTGAACGCATCTCTCTTTGGTTTATCAGAAAAAGAAACAAGCGGGAGATTTGGTAAAATCGAAGCTTTTGCAGATATTGGAACTTTCATTGATCAACCTGTAAAAACTTACTCAACTGGGATGGCCTTGCGCTTGGCTTTCTCTATTATTGTCAATATTGATCCAGAAATACTAATTATTGACGAGGCACTTGCTGTTGGCGATGCAATTTTCATTCAGAAATGTATGCGGTTTCTTCGAGAATTTAAGAAGAAAGGCACTTTAATTTTAGTTTCTCATGATTTAACCGCTGTGAAAAGCCTTTGTGATCAATGCCTTTGGCTTCATCAAGGGGCAGTTAAAATGAATGCCTCTGTGAAAAATGTTACGGAGAAGTACTTAGCTTATATTCTAGAAGAGCAAAAGCAGGAATTTTCCAGCAAGAATTACGAAGAGGAAAAAAAGGTTAAAGTAAATTTGAAATCAACTTGCTTTAGTCCATACCAAGTTTTTAATTTTCATAAAAATATAGATAATTTTGGATCAAAAAAAGCTATCATCGAAAAATACCAACTTTTTCATGCTAAAAGCAAGGATCCAATTAAATTTCTTACCGGTCTTGAACCCGTAACATTGAGGGTTTTAGCTCGTTTCCAAGAGGAGGTAACTAATCCGATCGTTGGTTTTTTTGTTAGAGATCGCCTCGGTCAGGATTTACTTGGTGATAATTCTTGGCACCAATACAAAGATTCTAATGTTATAGTAAGTCGTGATTGCATCCTATCTGCTGAATTCAACTTCATTATGCCAAGATTACCTCAAGGTGAATATGGAATTTCTTTGGCAATAGCTCAAGGTGACGAAAAAACTCACTCTATACTGCACTGGATACACGATGCCATGTTTATCCGTTCAGTCGGGCCTTCACCGCCTGGTTTAGTAGGAATCCCAATGGAAAACATCGTACTTAAAGTGGAAGAATAATCTTCAAAATTCAAAAAATGCACCAAAGTTCTTATAAAAAAATGGAATTTTTCATAAGTGAATATTCTTCAATATTCAACCAGAAGAAGAACTTCGTGTTGGATTTTGGTAGTCATGATGTGAACGGGTCCTACCGCCCTCTGTTTTCCTCAGATTCATGGAATTATACAGGTCTTGATCTTACATCTGGTCCTAATGTTGACCTTGTCACGAATGATCCATATAAGTGGACTGAAATCGAAGATGAAAAATTTGACCTAGTCATTTCTGGACAAGCATTAGAGCATTGTGATTTCTTTTGGCTCATTTTTCTTGAAATCAAGCGAGTCTTAAAGCCAAATGGTCATGCGTGTATTATAGCACCTTCTTCTGGACCTGAGCATAAATATCCAGTTGATTGTTGGCGGTTTTATCCCGATGGCATGAAGGCATTGTGTAATTATTCTGGCCTTGAACTAATTAAGGCTGAAACCGAATGGAATCCACCCGATTATGAGGATGGTAGTCAAGTTTGGAAGGATACTATTTTGGTCGCAAAAAAGCCAATTAAATGACAAAACTTACGCGATTACCAAACTTTGAGTTTTCACCAAAGTACAATTCGGATGTTGAAAATTGGCATCCGCATCAAGCTTTTGCTTATGATCTTGTAGGAGAATTAAGGCCAAAAGTTGTTGTTGAATTGGGTGTTCATCTTGGTGATTCTTACTTTACTTTTTGCCAGGCAAGACGAGAGCATGGGCTCGATTCAATTTGTTATGCGGTGGATACTTGGGAGGGTGATGAACAGGCAGGTTCTTATGGTGAAGAAGTTTATTCCATTGTGAAAGCATATAACGAAAAGTATTACGCTGATTTTTCGTATCTGATCAGAAGTACTTTCAATGAGTCAAAATCACAGTTTGACAACAATTCCATAGATCTATTGCACATTGACGGACTGCATACGTACGAAGCTGTAAAAGAAGATTTCGAAAACTGGTTACCGAAAGTCAAGAAAGGCGGAATTATTCTAATTCATGATGTAGTAGCAAAGAATTCAGGATTTGGAACTTGGAAATTCTGGGAAAAGTTGCAAGGGCAGTTCCCATCTTTCACTTTTCAATCAGGTTGGGGACTTGGGGTGCTACAGAACTCTCCACAAGATTCATCCATACATATTGGAAGGTTACTACTATCAGAAAATTTCAAATCAAAAATTCAACATGATTATCTTGTCGCTCACAAACTCACAACCTTGAAGAAAGAATTGGATAGTAGCCATATTGAAACAAACCAATTAAGGCAGTTGCTTTCCGTTAAAAAGCAGGAACTTCAGGCTTGGCAGGAAAGAGCTTCAGTTGCCGAGAGTTCCAATGCTGCTTGGGAGGAAAGAGCCCTTTTGGCTGAAGGAGCAACTCAAGTTTGGGAACAAAAAGCAACCCGATTGGAAGAATTAAAAAAATCTTGGGAACAAAAGGCTGCACTTGCAGAAAAAGCGATAGAAGATGAAAAAATTAAGCTTATAGATTCTGATTTAAGAGCATCCGTTTTACAAAAGCATCTAGATGACTCTGGAACTCGAATTACAATATTTGAGAATAAAATTAAATCTCTAATTAATAAAAGTGAAATATCTCAAGATAAAATTATTCGGATGACGAAGTCTTTTTCATGGAAGATAACCTCCCCGATTCGATTTCTGCGAAGAAAGTTCTTAGATTCCTTTCAAAGCACCGTTTCAGAGGAATTTAATCCTCGTTTGTACTTGGAACTCAATCCAGATTTGAAAGAAATCTTCGACGATGACTGGCAAGGAGCTACCAACCATTTTCTTATTCATGGAAAAGATGAAGGACGCCCATTCTCCTATCAACATGCTCCTCCTCCGCATTTGAGAACCTTTGAGGAGTGGATTCGAAGGTATGAAGAAAATCCTGAATTTAATCCTCCATTATCAAATTTTAAAATTCAAAAAAAACCATTGTTTTCTATCATTCTACCAGTATTTGACCCTCCTATTCCATTTCTTGAAGCAGCACTGAATTCAGTGGTTGAACAAAACTATGATAACTGGGAGTTGTGCATTGTGGACGACGCTTCCCAGAATGAAATTGTAAGAGATAAACTTAAAGAATTTGCATCTAGAGAACCGCGCATAAAGTTACACCTCAGAAAAATAAATGGGCATATTTCTGCCGCCTCCAATACAGCAATTGACTTAGCATCTGGGGAGTTCCTTGTTTTTTTTGATCATGACGATCTACTCTGTCCTCAAAGTTTATCGAGACTTGCAGAAACCTTGAATGACAAACCTCAGGTTAAATTCATTTATTCTGATGAGGATAAAATTAATGCTAAAGGAAAACGTTCAGATCCATATTTTAAGCCTGACTGGAATCCTGAGCTATTGTTATCCCAGAATTATATTTGTCATTTAACATGCTGTGAGTTGAAGCTTGTTAAAGAAGCTGGTAATTTTAGAAAGGGTTATGAGGGAGCTCAAGACTGGGACTTGTTTTTACGGGTAACTGAAAAACTAAAAGAATTTGAAATCTTTCATATTCCGGAAATTCTCTATCACTGGAGATCGACTTCATCTTCAACGGCAAAATCCGTTCAATCCAAAAACTATGTTCTGGAATCTGCAAAAAAAACCTTATTAGATGCGATAGAAAGAAGAAATATTGATGGATCAGTAATCCCAGTTAGCGAAAAATTCAGTTACTGGAGAATTGAAAGAAAACTTCCAGAAAAAAAACCCTTGGTTTCAATTCTTATTCCGACCAAAGATAAACTTCGACTTCTCCGATCATGCATAGATAGTTTGAAAAACAAAACTGATTACTCAAATTATGAAATAATTATTTTGGATAACGATTCTACCGATCCTGAAACCCAGAGGTATTTTGTGGAATTCCAGAAACATGAAAAATGCAATGTATTACAAGTTCCTGGACCCTTTAACTATTCTAAAATCAATAATAAAGGTGCCCGAAATGCAGAGGGTGAAATTCTCTTACTTCTTAACAATGATATTGAGATCATTCAATCGAATTGGCTGACCGAGATTGTATCTCATGCAATCAGACCAGAAATAGGATGTGTAGGGGCCAAGCTTCTTTATTCCGATGACACCATTCAACACGCTGGAGTCATTCTTGGCCTTGGAGGGGTTGCAGGACATGCATACAGAGGATTCTCGAAGAATCACACCGGTAGTAGACTTCGCTTACATTTAAGCCAAAATTTTGAGGCTGTTACGGGCGCATGCCTTGCGATTCGAAAAGATGTCTTTGAAGAAGTCAACGGTTTGGATGAAGAAAACCTTACGGTTGCTTTCAATGATGTCGACTTTTGCATTCGGGTAGGACAAGCCGGGTATCGTAACCTTTGGACTCCATTTGCAACGCTATACCATCACGAGTCAGCCTCTCGTGGAAGTGATGAGACTCCAAAAAATAAAAAGCGTTTTCAGAAAGAAGTCGATTACATGAAAGCAAAGTGGAAAGATCTTTTGATGAAAGATTCGACTTATAATCCAAATTTAACCCTTCTACACGAAGATTTTTCATTGGCTTTCCCTCCCAGAACTAAAACTTTTAAAACTTCCCGCAATTGGAAATGAACCAAATTTTTCAGAATAAGAAAAAGAAGAAATTGGATAGAATTCGTACTTTACTTAAAAATGAAGATACCTATGAGGAGACTGAACTTCATTTTAATTTTCTCAATCCAAATATCAGGGAAATCTATGGGCTAGCCGATTCAGAAAATGTTTCAAGCCACGAATATGACGAATTTGCTCAGGAGATCATTCGGGTGCAAGAGGATGGATTAATACTGGATTGTGGTTCTGGTAAAAGAAATAAATACTTGGATAATGTGGTCAATTTTGAAATTGTTCCATATGAAAGTACTGATGTTGTCGGACTAGGTGAATCTTTACCATTTATGGACAATAGTTTTGATGCCGTCCTATCTTTGAATGTTTTGGAACATGTTAAGAATCCATTTCTATGTGCAGCTGAAATCTCAAGAGTTTTAAAGCCAGAAGGTAAACTATATTGTGTTGCTGCCTTTCTTCAACCAGTCCATGCATTTCCAGACCATTATTTCAATATGACAAAAGGAGGCATGAAGTTACTCTTCGAACAGCATCTTCATATAGATGAACAAAAGATCATTCAAAGTGGTCTTCCAATATTTTCCCTTACATGGATGCTTCAGAGATGGTATCATTCACTTCCTCATTCTCAAAAAGATCAATTTTTAAAAAAAAGAGTAAAGGATTTGATCGGTTCTCCAACTGATTATTTGACTGAAGACTTTGTTACCAATCTCCCGAAAGAGGTTAACGAAGAACTTGCATCTACCACCGCACTATTCGCAACAAAGAAATGAACCAATTAAGGAGAAGAATTCTTGAAAGAATTCAGCCTTGGTGTATTGATTCCATTTCCAGAAAGGAAGATTCCATTTCTATCTCCGGATGGGCGGTTTCCGGCTCTCAAACCAGAGAACATCTTGAGATTCAATCTTGCGGAGCTTCTTTGACAAAAGCCGACTTCAAGGTCACAAGACCAGACCTAGAAAGTGTTTTTCCCTTTTGGCCTCAGGCAACAAATTCAGGATTCACTTGTGATTTTCGTCTTCAACCTAATCTTTTAGATAAAGAAATTAGATTCTCATATGGTGACAAAAACATTTTCCCTTTTAACCCTTTCCATGAATATGCATACCCATTGGACGACTGCATTGCAGTACCAGATCCGAGTGGCAGGTTACGGGTACATGGATCAGACTCCTTGCCTTCATTTCTTTTGGAAGGTTATTCAACCTTTCGAAAATTGAGCGAAATAATTAGTTCTACAACCACGATCAATAAAATTAAAAATGCACGAATTCTGGACTGGGGATGCGGCTGTGGCCGAGTAAGCCGGTATTTTGATACAAAAGATATGCAACTTTGGGGTGCAGACATTGATGATTTTAATCTTAAATGGTGTGAAGAACAATTGAACATGAAAACACTAGGGATTTCATCAAATCCAACCAAAAACCTTCCTGATTCTTACTTTGACCTCATTTTTGGAATTTCTGTGATGACCCATCTTCATCATGATTTACAAATTGCATGGCTCGATGAACTTACTCGCTCACTTAAGAGCAGTGGGTATTTAATTCTTACCTTCCATGGTTTGGCAAGTGCACTCAGGAATATTTCAGATGAAGGATTTGAAGAACTTCTTAGCCAAGGTTTTTATGATTTCGGTGAGAATCCGATTTTGAAGGGTGCTGTTCCTGAGAATAAGGACTATCGAGATACATATAACACCTTAAACCAGATCGTTTTGAATTGGACTGAAAAGCTTAGGGTGACCAAATACTTCGAATCTTTAATCGGAAACCATCAAGATCTTATCGTACTGCAAAAAATATAATGGACTTGTTTAAAAATGTAAGGACGATTTGTTATCCAAAAATTACCTAAATTTAAAATATCATTCAACAACCTCTTAAGCTTCTACCAACGCTTCTTTTTCTGTTGTTTCGGTTGAAGTTAAGATAGCCGAGTAGTTACTAGGTTTAAGGTCCAGCACAATAGCAGCTTCATTAGCATCAGCGGGTAAGGTAATACCCTCGCTGCCATCTACTGTGGAAATATTTTCCGTGCCCGTGGCATCTCCCCAATTGTCAATTGTGCGGTTAAACGCCCTAAGCACTGTCCGTGAGCTTGTAGATAATAAGGGCAGGTGCCTTCGGGATATCACCGGAAATCTGGTGATAAGCAAGTAATTTACCCGCAATAATAAGAATAAAAAAAAGGCTGGAAACTTTCATAATTAGAATAATTTGATTTCAATCGTGCTTATTCTTCAACTCGCTGGTGGGCTACCAAAAGGATTGTCGCTTTCTGCCTTGTAACATTGCGACTCTGTTACAATTTCGGCACAAAAGGATTTTTTATTGGGATTAGAAAAAGTTATCTTCGATCCACCTTGAAATTTTAATCAAGTTGTCAAAATCGATTTTATAGTGATAGAAGAACAGGATGTATACCATACTTGCTCCAAGCGGTTATGTGGGTTCAAAGTTTTTTGAATTTCTCCAAAGAAATGGAGATGAAGTCTTGGGAGTCAGTCGAAATGATCTTGATTATTACAATCCCGCCACCCTCAAAAGTTTTCTAAAGTCCAAAAATCCTCGTTTTTTAATAAATGCCGCAGGCTATACCGGTAAACCGAATGTGGATGCCTGTGAATCTGCGAAGTCTGATTGCTTACTCGGCAACTCCGTACTCCCTGGGATTATTCGGGAAGTATGCGAGGATCTTAATATTGTGTGGGGACATGTCTCCAGTGGTTGCATCTACTCTGAGAGGAGAGAGGATGGGAAGGGGTGGTCGGAGGAGGATGCACCCAACTTTTCCTTTCGTTCACCTCCATGCAGTTTTTACAGCGGGAGTAAGGCTTTAGGGGAAGAAGTTTTGCAAGGAGCGAGTAATGCTTTTATTTGGAGGTTGCGGATCCCCTTCAATCAGGAAAAAAATCCACGAAATTACCTCCAGAAACTTTTGAATTACAACCGCCTTTTGGAGGCTGAGAATTCAGTTTCTCACTTGGAAGAATTTGTTGAAAAGAGTATTAATTGTTTTCATAAAGAGATTGAACCAGGGGTCTACAATATGACCAACCAAGGCTCTATTACTACTCGACAGGTTACGAATTGGATGCTCGCAGAGGGGGTAACGGACAAGCATTTCAACTTTTTCGAAAATGAAGCTGAGTTTATGGATCAGGCGGCTAAAACACCTCGTTCGAATTGCACCCTCGATACCAGCAAGGCACAGAAAGCTGGTATTGGAATGAAATGTGTAGAAGAAGCTATGAGAGAATCGATGAGAAAGATGGCAGAAGGGGTTCTAGTTTGAAGAAAATTTTGGTCACTGGAGGCTATGGATTTATAGGCTCTAACTTTATTCGAATGCTTATTACAGAGGATGCGAGTGAACTTGTGATCAATTATGACAAGCAGACCTATGCTGGAAACCCAGAGAACCTTGGAGATCTTGAAAATCATAGGGCATACCAATTAATCAAAGCAGATATTTGTGACCAAGAAAGTATCGAAAGAGCATTGTCTGATTACGAGGTGGATGCGATTGTAAACTTTGCGGCAGAAAGTCATGTGGACCGTTCGATCGATGGCCCGGAACCTTTCGTCCAAACCAATGTGGTCGGAACGCTTAGATTATTGGAAGCAACGAAAGCCTATTTGCAGGATTCTGGCTCAGCAAAAAAAGATTCCTTTCGGTTCCTGCATGTATCCACAGATGAAGTATATGGTTCCCTTAAACAGGAAGATCCGCCTTTTTCCGAGGCCACCTCTTATTCACCGAATAGCCCATACTCTGCGTCCAAGGCGTCCGCCGATCATTTAGTTCGTTCGTATTTTCATACCTTTGGGCTTCCGACCCTAACAACAAATTGTTCCAACAACTATGGACCCTATCAATTTCCAGAGAAGCTCATTCCTTTGATGATTTTGAATGCCTGCGAGGGAAAACCGCTTCCTATCTATGGAGATGGCTCGAATATTCGTGATTGGCTCTTTGTGGATGACCATTGTGCAGGAATCTTGCGTGTCCTGAAAGAAGGTTGGGTGGGGGAAACCTATTGCATCGGTGGTGCTTCCGAAAAAACGAATCTGGAGGTAATTGATACCCTGTGTGCAATTCTTGATAATAAAAATCCCGAAGGTGCCCCTCATCAACATTTGAAAACTTTTGTCAAGGACCGACCCGGTCATGACCAAAGATATGCGATTGATTTTTCCAAAATTAAGGATGAACTCGGTTGGCAACCAACCTATTCCTTTGAGGAAGGAATGGAAAAAACCGTAGACTGGTATCTCAACCAGCAAGAATGGTGTAATAATGTTACCACGGGGAAATACCAGCGTGAAAGGCTCGGGGTTTCATGAGTGAAAGAAAGGGAATTGTTTTGGCAGGTGGATCTGGAACGAGGCTATATCCTTTAACCATGGCTGTAAGTAAGCAACTCATGCCAGTTTATGATAAGCCTATGATCTACTATCCGATATCCATTTTGATGCTTTCAGGAATTCGTGAAATCTTAATCATTTCCACTCCTCGGGACCTACCTATGTTTCAAGAATTGCTCGGGGATGGTTCAAGGTTTGGAATTTCTTTCGCTTATGAAGTACAGCCTAGTCCTGACGGTTTGGCTCAAGCCTTTATCATCGGAGAGCAATTTTTAGGAAATTCACCATCAACCTTAATTCTGGGAGATAATGTTTTTTATGGTCACGAATTGGAGAAAACTCTTAAGATCGCGTGCAAACAGTCGATAGGAGCTTCCATATTTGGATATCATGTGTCGGATCCTCAGAATTATGGTGTAGTTGAGTTTGATGATTCAGGTAAGGTGATTTCTTTGCAAGAGAAGCCCCAAAATCCAAAATCTAATTATGCCGTGCCTGGCTTGTATTTTTATGATCCGCAGGTTTGTTCGATTGCTAAAGGTCTCAAGCCTTCTCCCCGTGGAGAACTAGAGATCACCGATCTGAATAGGAATTACCTAGAACATGGTCAGCTTTCGGTAGAAATAATGGGGCGAGGGACCGCATGGTTGGATACTGGAAGTCATGAAAACTTGGCTTCCGCCACTGATTTTGTGAAAGTAATTGAGGAAAGGCAGGGACTCAAGATCGCCTGCCTTGAGGAAATAGCACTTTACAAGAATTGGTTAGATTTTGAGCAACTCGAAGTGCATGCATACAACCATGGTTCTTCCTCCTACGGATCGTATCTAAAATCTATCCTTACGCGGCTCTCAAAATAACAAAAAGACCAAATACATATCAACGCATCATGATATGTTGATGAATAAACTTGATTTCTACTTATCTTTCTGATGCAGTAGGAGAATGTCAAAATCCTTTATCTTTTCTTCTGAATCCGTTGGCGAAGGTCATCCTGATAAAGTGTCGGATTCCATTTCTGATAGCATTCTGGACGCATGCCTTGAACAAGACCCTCACAGCAGAGTTGCTTGTGAAACTCTCGTTAAAAGCAATTGTGTTACGATTGCTGGAGAGATTACAACTTCTTCTAAATTTGATTATGAAGCGGTTGTACGAAGTGCAATTAAAGAGATCGGTTACACAAACGACGATGATATCTTTCATGCAGACAAGGTATTCATTACCAATCAGTTAACGGCTCAGTCTCGAGATATTGGGCAGGGTGTTGATGCTAATGCAGCCGAAGGAAAAGGAACCGCGGAACAAGGCGCTGGTGACCAGGGGATTATGTTTGGTTATGCTTGTAATGAGACCGAAGAACTCATGCCTGCCCCGGTTATGTTTGCCCATCGAATCCTTCGTAAGATGGCAGAAATTAGGAAAACGACTCATGAGGCAACTTGGCTCAGGCCAGATTGCAAATCACAAGTAGCCTTGAAGTATGACGATAGTAAAATGGTAGAAATTGAAAATGTTGTGGTATCCACCCAACATGCAGATTCGGCTGAAAATCATACGATTCGCTCCTTTATTACGGAAGAAATTATCAAGCCCTCACTTCCATCGGAGCTTTTATCGGCCAATACCGAATATCTGATTAATCCTACAGGTCGCTTTGTTGTTGGTGGACCTGAAGGAGATTCCGGACTTACCGGAAGGAAAATTATTGTCGACACTTACGGAGGCTGGGGAAGGCATGGGGGTGGTGCCTTTTCAGGTAAAGACCCAAGTAAAGTTGATCGCTCAGCCGCCTACATGTGTCGGTGGGTTGCTAAAAACATCGTTGCCGCTGGACTTGCGGAGCGAGTGGAGATTCAAGTTGCCTATGCAATCGGCCATCCTTATCCAACTAGTATTACCACCGACTGCTTCGGTACGGAAACAGTAGATGAATCAAAAATTCAACAAGGTGTCTTGGAAGTTTTCGACTTCAAGCCTGCAGCGATTGTTTCCCAGCTCGATTTGCTCCGTCCAATTTATGGACAAACCACTCACTATGGACACTTTGGAAAATCTGATCTCCCATGGGAGCAATTGACTAAAGTGGACGATCTAAAATCAGCAACTTCCTAACCTTTTTGATCCCTTTTTTCCTAACCAGCGTTATCTTAACAATGACTATTATGACAGAAACTATCACCCCTACACTTGATTATAAAGTTGCCGATATCACACTAGCTGAATTCGGCCGAAAAGAAATTTCCATTGCTGAGCATGAAATGCCAGGATTAATGGCTACTCGAGAAAAATACGGCCCTTCTAAACCTCTCGCTGGTGTAAAGATAATGGGGTCTCTTCACATGACGATCCAAACTGCGGTTCTTATCGAAACTCTTGTAGAATTAGGTGCCGATGTTCGTTGGTGTTCTTGCAATATATACTCCACACAAGACCATGCCGCTGCAGCAGTCGCTGCAGCTGGAATACCTGTATTTGCCTGGAAAGGAGAAACTTTGGATGATTATTGGGATTGCACCTTGAATGCACTAACTTGGCCTGACGGTTCAGGTCCTGAGCAAATTGTTGATGACGGCGGTGATGCTACTTTACTCATCCACAAAGGATTTGAATTAGAAAATGGTAGCGATTGGGTCAATTCCGACTCTGAGAGCGAAGAAGAGGAAGTCATAAAAAAATTACTCAAAAAAACTCATTTGGAAAAGCCTATTCACTGGTCGAAAGTTGCTGAAAAGGTAGTTGGAGTTTCGGAAGAGACAACAACTGGCGTTCTTCGTCTTCTGCAAATGCAGGATGAAGGGAATCTTCTTTTTCAAGCGATCAATGTCAACGACTCAGTAACCAAATCTAAATTCGACAACAATTACGGATGCCGTCATTCCTTAGTTGACGGAATCAAACGTGCACTCGATGTACTTATCTCAGGTAAATTGGCTATGGTTTGTGGTTATGGGGATGTGGGCAAAGGCTCTGCAGATTCTCTTGCCAACGAAAAGGCCCGGGTCATGGTATCGGAAGTAGATCCCATATGTGCTTTGCAGGCATGCATGTCAGGTTACCAAGTTACAACCATTGAGGATGCCTTAGAAACTGCAGATATTTTCGTAACCACTACGGGTAACAAGGATATCATCACGGCTGAGCATATAAGTAAGATGAAAGATCAAGCCATTGTCTGTAACATCGGTCACTTTGATAAT
>DEYT01000107.1:21695-21990 GCA_002364975.1 Opitutia bacterium UBA3151
ACTTTGATAATGAAATTCAAGTTGCTGAACTTGAGCAGATGGAAGGTGTCACCAAGGAAATTATTAAAGACGATTCAGTACCCGGAGGACCAGTGAGTCGCTTCACATTTCCTGACGGAAAAAGTATTTATTTACTCGCAGAAGGTAGGCTAATTAATCTCGGTTGTGCCACTGGTCACCCAAGTTTTGTTATGTCCAACAGTTTTACCAACCAGACCATTGCACAGATCGACATTCGAAATAATCCGGATCGTGAAATTGGTGTGACCCGTCTTAGCAAGGAATTGGACGAAGA
>DEYT01000102.1:0-12740 GCA_002364975.1 Opitutia bacterium UBA3151
GGAGCCTCTGGCCCATCTGGACAACATTACGGTTATGGCGGACTTGGTATATTAATTGGAGGTTCCGGGGGTGGGTTTGGGAATTTTGGAGATGCCGCTGCCGGTGGTGGAGCCATTGAACTCATCGCATCTGGCCAAGTTCTAATTTCCGAGGGAGTCCAAATTTCGATGAACGGGGGTTCCATTCTGGTCAACCCTTCGGTGGGTGCTAACTTCTCCGGAGGTGCTGGCTCAGGTGGTTCGATTCGTATCGTAGGTTCAAGTATTTCAAATGAGGGAATTCTCGAGGTAAAGGGTGGGCACGCCTCAGGTATGGATGATCGCGAACCTGGAGCCCGGTTTCTAACCAACGCAGGTGGTGCCGGTGGAGGTGGAAGAATTGCCCTGATTTCGGATGGAGAAATTGAAAAAGGAACCATTCTTCTAGATGGCGGTTTGGCCAATGGGGATGGTTCTGCTGGACAACCAGGTACTTTAGTAATTGGTCCTAAGACAATAAATGCAGCAGCCGATCTCAGCTTGAATTCTGGCACTCTAACACTTGATACTTCTGGGTTTTGGACCCACAGCTCTGGTCTCCAAGGCAGAGGTTCCATTACGAGCGATGATTTCTTGAGTGCTGGTAAAAAGTGGGGGTATTCTGTCTGTAAGTTCAACTTTGGGAATCTTCAACTTGGTTCGGGGCTGCTGATAAATGTCAAAGGGGAGAATTCTTTACTTCTCGATATCGATGGAAATGTTAGTATTGGGAGTAACCTCGTCCTGAATGGAAAACCTGGAAAGCAAGGAATTTATTCTGGTCAGGCAGGACCGGGGGGTTGGAGTTCAGGTAAGGGTCTAAAAAACACAGAATTATTCTCCAACCTTCATCCTTCATTGAATGGTCAAGGTCCCGGAGGTGGAAGAGGTTATGAAATTGGAAAATCAACGGGTGGTGGCAGTTATGGTAATTCTGGATCAGGTGGATTGAATGGTGGAGTTGCCGGTATTACTTATGGTGATGGGCAAATTACCCATTTGGTTGGCGGATCGGGTGGTGGTCATGCGATTTTGGGAAGTGGGAATGCAGGAGGTGGCGGTGGCGCCATTGGCATAGATGTTTCGGGATCCTTTTCCTTGGAGGCAAATACCACTATTTCTGTTAATGGTGGCGATGGTTTTAGTCATTACGATGGATCAGGAGCTGGAGGATCCGGAGGTTCAATTAGAATTAAAGCAGCCAGCATATTGAATCTTGGTAAGCTCGAAGCCATAGGTGGGAATGCGGTTGGAGATTCTTCCCTAGCCGGTGCGGGTGGAGGAGGCAGGATTGCCCTTATAACAAATGGAACGCTTTCAACGGGTGATGTTAATGCCAGCGGTGGAATCAACTTATCAAGCTCAACCTCAGTCTACCGACAATCTGATCTCGTAGGGTATTGGAAACTCGATGAGGCCTCGGGGTCCACTACTGCTGTAAATTACACAGGGAATTCTTCTTTGAATGGAAACATAACTGGTTCACCCGATCGTCGGTCAGGAGTTAAGGGAGGTGCTTTCTACTTTGATGGTATAAATGATAAAATCGTAATTCCTTACGATCCAGCACTTTCCCTGGAAGAATATACGGTTTCCATTTGGTATTACCCGGAACGCAGAAGTGACAATGTAGGTTTGACCGGTCTATTTGGTCGGGGCATTGGTGGACAGGTTCGTAATTATGCAATTTGGCAGGGTGATTCCACTCATGGTACAAGACCTTACATACATCATCGGTTTACAGAGGGACAGAATTACAATGAAGGAGTTGCCAATTATTTCCTGACACAATGGAAAAAATGGTATCATATTGTCTGTTCCAATCAGGGCCTAGGAGGATTTGCCCGGACCTATGTCAATGGTAGCTTTACTACTGCTACCCAAAGGTTTGATCACCAAGTTTCGCAGGCTTTAACCAACAACGCTTCTGCGAACCTTCATATCGGCGTTTTTCCGGATAATGAAAATGGCGGTTATTTTCAGGGAATGTTGGACGAGGTCAGACTTTACAAAAAATCCTTCGGTTCTGAAGATGTTCAACAACTTTTCACCGGAGAGGTTGAAAATATCTATTACAAATCTCCCAGAATCGAAGCCAAAAAAGGAGGGAGTGGATCGGTCATGGCCATCCAAGCTCCAGTCGTCCCATCTTTAACTTTACCTACTTTGCATGTGGGTGATCGAGTGGATAACTTGGATATCGGAACGGCCGAAGGTATTGAAATTTCCATCTCTGGCCTCCCAAGTGGACTGGATAACATAGAACCTTTCACTCCACGGAATGTGAATGGTTTATTTGCGTGGTACCAGTCCGACCATAATGAAAGCTTCTCATACCATTCGGTTCCAAGCATGGAAAGAAATGACTCCGTCGCACAAGATGAACTTTTACTTTTTCTATCCTTTGACGAGTCGAATGGCAGCCATGCTCTAGATAAATCTGGAAACCAATATCATGGTAAACTTTTGGATCAATCGATCCGAACATCTGGAAAGTTTGGTGAAGCTCTTACCTTTGATGGAGATAATGATGGTTTGGCCTTTTCAAAAGTTGAATACCTAGACACTCCTGAAGCATTCTCCATATCCTTCTGGTTTCAAAGAGACTCAGATATTAATGGTACAGAAAATGAAACCAATCATTTTGTTAACAATGTAATGCTTGCCCAATCGAGTGCCTCTTATAACGACAACCTTGAAATCGGCAGCGAAGGATCCGAATTTGAGATCTATTTGGATTCTGGAACCGGTGCTCAAAATGCAACTTACACTACGAGCGGAGCTTCGATAACAAACGGCGTCTGGCATCATTTCACTATGACTTATGGCAGTGACCTTAAAATCTTTGCCGATGGGAACATGGTTTTGCAGCAAGCTTATGATGGTCCACTTACCTCGGTGCAGGATTCCCCCCTTTCCATTGGTATGGCAAGGATTTACTCAGATCAATGGGGAGATTTTAATGGATCCATTGATGATTTTCGAATTTATCGAAAAGAGTTAAATGCAACGGAGATCGGTCAACTCTTTAACAATGGCTCAGGTGATTTTAGTGGTTCTGTCACCGAGGTCTTTAGTGACGGCTTAGTAAGCGAAATGAAAGATTTTTCCGGTAATCAAAGGCATGCTCTTTCCAAATATGTAGAAGCTCCAGAAATCACTTACGATCTAAATTCTGGCAAAAAACTACTACAACTAGACTATGGGAAAAAATTAATGATCCCTGATGCTGTCAGTATGCCTATTACCCTTTTTATATATGGCCGCGAGACTGGACTTAGTTTCCCGGACCGGGAACATTTCACCTCCGAAGGCTGGAGGTTTACAAACAACAACGCATGGACATTACGCAGATGGAGTAACAACAATCCTGCTATTAATGGAAATATCAACTCAACCATTCACTCGGTGGTAGCATGGACAATCTCGAGGTACTCATACGAACTCAGAGTAAATGGTGAGCAAATTGCAACCAGTGCCTCTGCGAATTGGAATCCAGATTCCTTGTTTGATCGTATCAACGAAGATGGAGCATTGGAATTAGGGGAATTCATCCTATTTCCAAGGTTATTGGAAGATTCGGAAAAATTCTCTATCGAAGCATATCTCGGACATAAGTGGGGGTTGATTTCGTCCTTTCCCAGTGCCCATCCCTATCGAAATGATAAACCAATTGGAAAAGCAGGGCTTGTTTTGAATGGTTCTGCCGAGAAAGCTGGTACTTTTAATATTACTGCGACCGCATCCAACCTCTGGGGTTCGGTTTCTCAGAATTTCAATATGACCATTAATGCTCTTCCTCCACGAATCCGTACGACTGAGGCTAGGGAAATCGGATCCACTTCGGCTCGATTGCTTGCCGATCTGGTCGATATGGGAGGAGAAGATGTTACAGTCAGCTTTCTATGGGGAACGGATCCAAATAATTTAATTAACGAAACCAATGCCAGAAATGTTTCTTCTGAGGGAGAAACCTCCACTTTCCTTTCCGGACTTTCTCCTAATACAAGCTATTATTTCCAATCAAAAGCACTCAATTCTGCAGGTATTTCCAATGGAGATGCGATTACAGATCTTCCTTATTTTTATTGGGAACTTAATGATACAAATTCGATTGCCCTTGATAGTGCTGGTCGATCGAATGGAGAGATATTCGGGGCAGAAAGTCAAATTGATCCGGATAAGGGACGGGTATTAAATTTTGATGGAGATGATGATTATATCAATATGGGTGACCTTGATGAATTGGATCAGATCGATCGCTTTACGGTTAGTCTTTGGTTTAATCGAGCTAGCAATTCTTCAAACACTCCCACAAACCATCAAATTCATAATGTCTTGCTTGCCCAATCAAGTAGTACTTCAAACGACAATTTAGAAATCGGCTCATTTGGCTCTTCCCTACAGTTGTATGTTGACACGGGAAGTGCGGATACTGAGGGAACCGTAACTTTTGATGCAGGTATAAGTAACAACCAATGGTACCACCTAACCGTACTATATGGAAGCGAGTTAAGTCTGTACCTGAATGGAACCAAAATAACAACCTGGACTCATTACAATGGAAGGTTAGAAAGCAGTGCAACTAGTCCTTTTAGTATCGGAGCTGCCCGTCCAAATTCGGACATCAGAGGGGATTTCAATGGCATGCTCCATGATTTCCGAATCTATCTTTCAGAATTAACTGATGAAGAAATCAAAATCCTTGCTCACCAGAGTGCTCCCCAAAGTTTTACAACTGGAAGTTCTGCCGTACCCCCGATCATCAGAATCTCTCCGGCACGCAACATCACAGATTCTAATGCCACAATCGGTTATGAACTTGTATCCTTTGATGGAACGGAACCAGAAGTTTTTCTTTATTGGGGAGATTTTGACCATGGTGAAAATAGTGGTTTATGGCAAAATAGCCAAAGTCTCGGAATTAATGGTACGGGATTGGGTGACCTTAACATTTCAGGATTCAGCTCAGGGGATGAGATTTTTTATCAAGCTCGGGCAGTCGGAACTCCATTTGATGACTGGGCAGACAACTCCGGGAAGTTCAGAACGGTTTCTCCCTCCTTGATTCGCACCCTACCAGCAGTAGATCAATCTCTATCCCGTGCTACGCTCAAAGGTGAACTTTTAAGTAATGGTGGAACTGTAGAATTAATAGATCTTCAGTCTCCTAAAACTGCAGATGGCCTCGTTGGCCACTGGAGGTTTGATGAAGGACAAGGCAGTGAAACTTACGACTCAACCGGTCTCGCCCCTACCGCATACCTTAATTCAGGAGTTACCTGGACGGGAGGCATGAGTGGAGCTTATAATAATGCTCTTCAATTTGACGGTGGAAATCTTGCCTATGTTGATCTTGGGGATTTTCGGATCGATGGTGCCCTTAGTTTTTCTGCATGGGTCTTCAAGGAAGATTTTGGTAACTGGCAAAGAGTTTTCGATTTCGGCAGTGGACCTGGGTTAGATAACTTGTATCTCTCCAATCATGATAGTTCCAACCAAGCAGACTGGAACATCATCCGTAATACAGTCAGTCGAACCCTGGAAGTTCAAGATTTCTGGACACTGTATGAATGGCAACATGTGGTGGCTTTGGTTGATGAAACTGGGGTAATGAGTTTGTACCGTAATGGAGAGCTCAAGGGAAGTGCACTTGGACATCTTCCGCGTGGTCGGACTCGAGAGTTCCAATACCTTGGACGAAGTAATTTTCCGAACGACGGATATTTTAAAGGAATGATGGATGATTTTAGACTTTATGAACGGGCACTATCCAAAGACGAAGTCGAAAGCATCTACAGGGGTGATCTTGAAGAAGAAGTTATTTTTGGAGGAGAAAATCCAGTGGTAAGTCTGTATTGGGGAAATGAAGATGCAGGAGAAACCAATGAGGTGAATTCAAGCTCTTCGACCGCATGGGATCAAAAAGTAAATCTCGGAGTATTAGAAACAGGTTTATTTTCACATACTTTATCTGGACTTAATCAGAACGAAACCTTTTTTTACAGACTATCCGCTGAAAATTCTGCTGGTGTCACTTGGGCAAAAGATCTTCAAACTTTTACGACAGGCGACTTTTCTTTGAAACCTAATTCCATTTCCAGTGGAAATCTTCTATTATGGCTAGACGCAACTGATATAAACGGGGACTTTAATCAAAGTAATGAACCATACGGTGGCTTTGTCGATCAGTGGAGAGATAAGTCTGGTGCTTCTAGGCATGCAGGAGATGGCAATGGCCCTACCCTCCTAGTCGACAGGTGGAATTCCAAGAGCACTCTAAAGTTTGACGGAATTGCAAGCTATTTAAGAGTCCAAGATTCAGATGCCTTTGATATTGGGCAAGATGGAACCATATTCATCGTATCCCAAGGTCACGACAGCCAAAACTGGAGACCCGTCCTTTCTAAAGGCGGGGAAAATCAAATGGGTTGGCAGTTTAGAAAATCAAATACTGATTTCGCTAGTTTCACTATCTATGGAACTTCCGACTGGGATCGCAGAGGAGGAACACCATTCAACGGTGCCCCTCATGTCTGGGCCTTAAGAAAGTCTGATGTCCGGAAAAGCCAATGGGCCGATGGCAACCTTGAATTCGAAGTTGTTGACAGTGGCTCTATTACTGCAGCACCTGATTACGATTTAGTTATTGGTGCACGAGATGGTCCTTCCGGAATCACAGCTTTTGCAAGCGTTGAGGTTGGAGAGATTCTGATTTTTGATTCGGCTCTAACGAATGATCAAATTCATAAGCTCCAAGGTCATCTTGCCCACAAATGGGGTCTAACCCAACAGATGCCCACTTCACATCCTTACAAACAAAGTATCCCACTTTTTGAGAACCGTCCTGAAATATTATTATCCAGCCCCTACTCCATTCTTAAAGATCAGAATGTGAGCTTGTTCATTAAAACGGATCGGGTCGCTCATTCTTTCTCTGCGATTAATCTGCCTGCAGGACTTTCTCTTGATTCCTCGACCGGAGAAATTACTGGCTCTCCTCAAAACCGAGGAAATTTCAATAGTATTCTTGGAGCTACAAATCAAGCGGGATCCTTGTCCAAAAACATCACTTTTGAAATCAATGACTTTTCCGAATACCCCTTTCGCCTTGATATTGCCATCGATGGTTATAGTGGGAACTCAACCCTCCAGGATTTTGCTTTTTATCTAGAATTGAATTCTTCGATTAGCGGATTTAGTTATGAACAATTTGCTTCTCCTTTCGGGCATGACCTGCGCTTTCTTTCTGCAGATGGATCAAATGAGTTAAAATACGAGGTTGTAGAGTGGCAACCAACCGGAACCTCTAGCTTCTGGGTATTACTACCTGAATTAAATGCTTCTACATCCATCCAAGCGGTTTGGGGTAATAGAAATCAAACGAGGCAACCCGCTTATTGTATAGATGGTTCTGTATGGCAGAAGTATCATGGGGTCTGGCATATGGATGAAGATGACGATAATCTGATTCGGGATTCCAAGGGTAGTTTTCACGCAACTCCAACCAATTTTGAAAACCTGAAAGTGGATGGAGTGATAAAAAGTGCTGTCAATTTTGACGGAGTTGATGATTACCTCAACATGTCCCTTGACTCCCATCCTCCAACCGGAACGGAACAACTTACCATTTCTTTTTGGTCTTATGGTAAGTTGGAAACCCTCAAAAATTCAACCCTCTTCGAATCCGGTTCTTCACTTGGTAGACACCTAAATGTTCATTACCCTTGGAACAATTCTAGGTTTTATTGGGATGTCGGAGCTGGAAACTATGATCGAATCGAAAAGGAAGATGCTGATTATCTAGGATCTTGGATCTACTGGGTTTTACAGAAGGATGTCAAATTGGGGGTAATGAGAATCTATAAAAACGGAGTACTCTTTGCTGAAGGCCTAGATAAAACTAGACCCATTACCGGGGATGTGGATTTATTTAAGGTCGGCACTGCCCGCACTGGTGGATTGCCTTGGAAAGGTTGGCTAGATGAATTTAGAATTGGGTTATTTATAGATGGCCCGGACTCGATTGCTGCTGCCTATGAAAGTCAACGACCGGATTCCGGCTCAAGATTCTCAAACCCAACATCGGTCAATGGTCCTCCCATCATTCTCAAATCCCAACTTGGGCAAGGATATGCCAATGATAGTAATCGAAGTTTTTCATACATTGTAAAAACATTTCCAAGTGCAGATACATTTTCTCTCGTTGGACTACCAGCTGGCTTATCATTTGACGCAAGTACAGGAGAGATTTCGGGGGTTCCCCTTCAAGGGGGTACCTATCAGGTTACGGTTACCGCTGAAAACAATTTTGGACAAGATCAAGGAATCATTCAACTTCGGTTTGCCTCGGTTAGTAATTTTAGCCACAACACCCGTTTTGACTTTTCTGGATATTCGGGTGGTGAGACCCTGAAAGACTTTCCTGTCTTCCTTAACTTTGACTCCTCCATTCCTAAATTCAGCCTTAAGAGCTTTGCATCTCCCCAACTCAATGACTTGCGCTTCTTTGACAATGCAGGGAGAGAGTTAAACTACGAGATCGAAACGATTGAAGAGGCATCCAACGCCTTCTCTGTATGGGTCCAGGTTCCGGAAATGAATGCAAGTAATTCGGTCACAGCCTATTGGGGAGACCCAAGCTTAGCTGCGAGCACTCCCTCCTACTCCGTCAACGGATCCACATGGGCCAATGATTTCAAAGGGGTTTGGCACTACCGCCCCATGTCATTAACGACCACTCTTACGGATTCAACCTATTATCGGAACCATGCCGAAGATGAATCTGGATTTACGGAAATAAATAGTATTCTTGGCTCGGGGCGCTCCTTCGCAGGTGGTCCGGATCAGTCCATTGCAGTACCAAGTTCTTATTCATTGGATGATCTGGATCAAAATAGTTACACTTTTTCCACTTGGATTAAATTAGAGAACCTCCCAGACAACAAGGCTTCAGATGCTTTCTTGGGAATAGGATATGAAACCAATTCCAATGATTCCTATTTCAACGAAATTGAAAACTTAAAGAATCTATCTCCAAGCGGAATCCGAATCTTTCAACAAGGACCTAGGCAAGGTCTCTACATCGAGGGCAATGGAGATTTCCGGAGTCTTGATATCGGTATTAATCGGGATAATAATTATATGTCTCTTTTCATGGCTTACTTTAAGCCTCCCGAAACTGGAATTTATCAGTTTCGTTGCACAGATAAGGACGATCGAGCTACCATATGGCTAGATCTGGATAGGGATCAAACTTTTGAGCTTTCTGGAGCTCAAGGTGAAGAAAAAATCGGTGGCAATCATAATTTTACTTCACAGGGAATTCAATTGAATGCCGATGCCAACCAGACTTACATGTTAGCGATTGGGCATGGTCAAGGAGGGGGAGGTTCACGACTAAAACCATGGATACTGACTCCTGGACAAGATTGGCGGATCATAGATCCAAGTGATCCGAGCCAGCAAGGATATTACAGTGTACCCTTTGATGGATCCCTCTCTGATAATCTGAGTTCCTTTTCGTTCTTTAAGCATGGCGTAAAGGAGCGGTTTGATTTCAGAAATGGCAAAATGGGTGTCACTCATAGGATCAATAACGGAACCGTAGACATTGATACCTCGTACACTCCAGATGTTGATCAATGGACCCATGTTGTTGCTCAGGTAGATATTGAGAATCAAGAAATTAAAATATTTAAAAACGGTAACTTGGTTCACAATGAAGGATTTACCCACAGCAAGGCTACACCCATTTCCGGTCAAAATTGGTCAATTGGAATGGGAGACTTGGCTTTTGCTATCGATGAAACTAGGTTTTCATCCACAATCCGTTCACCCAACTGGATTGCAGCTTCCTATAACAACCAAAAAGAAAACCCTGATTTCCCAAGTTCGGGTGCTGGTATTTCTGGAGATCATAGTTTTAAATCGGTATCAGAATTTTTGATCAATGCTGAAAAACCCTTTGTCAACTTTGTGGAAGCAACGGGCAGTCCTACCGCTTATATTGCATCTGGTCTTCCTCCTGGATTAATCCTTAATCCCACCGACGGTAATCTTTCCGGAGTTCCAAGTAGAGCGGGCGTCTATCAAGCTCAACTCCATGCAATCTATTCGGATGGTGCTCAAGCGATGCAAAACTACAAGTTCACGGTTTTTGCCGGAGCTCCTGAAGTGAGTATCTCTTCCCCTCAAACTGAAACCAGCAATTCTCTTCGTGTTGACTTTGAGATTACTGCTACAGGTGGAGATGATCCCGAGGTTTATATTGTCGCAGATACCGTAGACCATGGGAAAGATCTGTATAAATGGAAGTTTCGATTATCCTTAGGCCCTCAGGGGCTAGGCCCAGGAAGTGCGATCTTGGATGGGTTAAATGCGGATGCAGTTTATTACATCAGAATGTATGCAGTGAATTCTGCCGGAGAAGATTGGACTGGAAAGGAATCTGAGACTCGATTTCAGCCTTTGGCCAGTCACTTACCCATGGCTTTAGCAATCTGGTTGGATTCAACGGATGTGCTCGCAGATGGTAAGCCCCCCACTGAAGGTGCCCTGCTAAGTACCTGGAAAGATAAGTCTGCTTTTGGCAGAGACATGGATAATGCCGAAGGCGACCCAACGATTAAAATGGAGGGATATAAAGGCAAGGCGGTGATAGATTTTGATGGCAATGATCAACTTTGGACAAGCTATTCATTCAATAGTGACCAAACCTTTAGAAATATGGGTTATGTTGCCTTTGGTGTTTCCAGATATACCGGAGGTGACAACGAGCGAGTAATCAGCTCCGTTGGTCGAAATTGGTCGATGGGACACCAGGGAAATCAGATTTCAAGATACTTCCTTAGTGGCTGGGTTTATGAGGGTTATGCAGCAGATACAAACTTTCACCTTTGGGAAATTTCCCACGAAGGGAGAAACATTGATACTGACCCTATGGGTACAGTATGGACCGATGGAATTCAATTGGCTCAAAACAGAAATTCGGCGTGGTGGGGATTTCAGCCTGCACAATTATCTTTTGGGGGATATGAAAATTTAAGGGAAACTTCAAAGTGCCAAGTTGCTGAATTCTTAATGGTTCGGGGTTCAATCGAGGAGGAAGAAAGGCTGATGATTGAAGGCTACCTTGGTCATAAGTGGGGTATTCTCTTACCTTCTGAACATCCTTGGGCTTTTGCACCTCCAACTTTTGGGGAAATTATCTCGGAAGGTTCAACTCCCATTGGCATCACATCCCAAACACTTGCTCCCATCATCGTTAATCGTAACCCTGCCAATCAAACTGATACCTCTGCGATGTTGACTGGCCAAGTAATCGGTGCAGGGCGAGGACTGATTGAGAATGCACCATTTACTCCGGCAGAGTATTCTGGATTACGACTCTGGCTGGATGCATCCGATGCGGATGGGGATGGAAGCCTAGGTTCCACATCCCACAATAGTGGTAATCCAATTCATTTGTTAGTGGATAAGTCTGGCCTTGGAAATGATGCCCTGCAAGATGTTAACAGTAGTCAACCCGCTTACATGGATGCGACATTGAACGGGAACGCGGTTGTTCGATTCGATGGCCAAGATGACTACTTGAAATTCAATGAGATCAATAGCATCAGAACCATCTTCATGGTGGTAAATCGGAATGTTGGAAACCAAGGATTTCTTTTAGGACATGAGACTAGTTATGCCTTTCATCCTGGGATTAATTCGGTATGGTCCGATGTGTGGTCTAGCACCTATTTGCTCAATGGTATTTTGCATGTCAATGGAAGTACATACGATGGACTTTCTCAGGACTTCCCCTCAGGCTCCCCTTCCATTATTTCTATCCGTTCGACCGCAATGTTGCCTGCTTCCAGTTTTTCGAAAGATGGGACCAACAATGTTTATTGGGATGGAGACCTATGCGAACTCATCATCTATCAAGAAGAACTTCCGGTATCTACCATGAGAATGGTAGAAGGTTATCTTGCTCATAAATGGGGTATCGAAAATTCGCTTGTTAGTACCCACCCATTTCAGGGATTCCCTCCAGAACGGAGCAAGCCTGCTGCCATTACCAAGATCTATTGGGGTGGCTCAGACGGTGGAAAAGATCCAAGCATTTGGGAAAATGTTCTGGAAACTGGAGAAGTCAGCGTAGGCCTTCGGAAGCTCTCGGATGGGGTCAATTTGATTGCTACTCCATCGCCAAATCAATCAGGCGGCACTTACCCAGCAAGTAAACTACTGGATGGTCTCTTACCAACTGATGGCTGGCGATCTACCTGGACGGCATGGTTAAAAGTAAATCCCCAGTTGACTTTCAATCTTGGTAAGAAAAGGGAAATGAATAAAATCAGGATTTATTTTCAACCCTATGAAAGGGCTGCTGAGTTAAAAGAAGTCGCGGTTTATATCGCGGATGAGGAAATGAATTATGAACTTTTAAGTACTTTCCCTGGAGGCCCTGGCCCCGTACAGCAAGGAAAATTTACTGAGTTTGATATGACTGGTGTAACCACCCAAGCGATTCGCTTAGAACCAGAATACGACGGTTGGGGCCATATGTGGGGTGAGGTAGAATTCTGGGTTCATGACACAGGAGAGTTTGAGGCTCCCGTTTATGGTTTGGCCCCAGGACAAACCTATTACTACCGATCTTTTGGCTCTAACAACGGTGGAAGTGTTTGGGCTCCCTATACTCAATCTTTCAAAGCAGAGGATAAGGTCGCTTA
>DEYT01000102.1:13112-16694 GCA_002364975.1 Opitutia bacterium UBA3151
AATGGAGATACCCGAAACGCAACCCTTTTAGACCGCTCCTTTACGGATCAATTTGGGAATTCTATCAATTATAAAATTTGTCGGTTTGAATTCGATGAGATCGAGTTAATTGGTGATCTTAAAATTCAAGTTAAAGGAAAAAACGCCCTTGAAATTATTACTACCAGTGGAGATATCCTTTGGGGGGTGGATCTTGAAATTTCCGGAAACTCAGCGGATGGTGAGAACGCTGGCAAACCTGGCCCTGGTGGATTCTCTGGTGGAGAAGTTGGGAGTCGAGGAATTGGTCCGGGCGGTGGCCTGGGTGGTGTTTTACCGGGCGGTGGTGGTTATGGTGGTGCTGGTTCCCGGGCAACTTCTACCAGTGGTCAACCCTACGGAGACGGATCGATTACTCACTTGCTTGGAGGAAGTGGTGGTGGTGGCTACACGGTTGATTCAGGAGGTGCTGGTGGAGGAGGTGCACTGCGGTTGGTATCTTCCGGCAATCTTAAACTTTTATCCTCTATACGTGCCCTAGGAGGCAGCGGCACGGGTGGAGCTGCAGGCGGAGCTGGTGGATCCGTTCACCTTAAGGCAAACACATTGGAACTTGATGAAAGTTCACTCATTGATGTTTCAGGTGGGGTCAATGGTGGAGCCGCTGGGAGAATATACTTGGAAAGTTCAACTTCTTTGGAAAACTCTGGATTTGATAATCTCCTTGCTCAAGGTGGAGTGGGTGCTGTTTCTGGAACCAGTGGCTCCATTCGATATTTAAGACCTGCCAACTTTTACGATTTGGATTTTCAATCTGGTACTCTTACTATTGATACCGACGCAGCTACCATTACTCACTCCAATGGAAGCGTGGCTTTTGGTCAAATATCCGACAATTTTTATAAAGATGAAAATGGTGCTTTCTGGCCTTATTCAGTTTGTACCTTTAAATTTACAAGCATTCGCCTAGGTGGAAATCTGGTTGTTCGATTAATAGGGAAAAATTCTCTTGCACTTGAAGCAACTTCTGGATCCCTCACTTTAGGATCAAATCTAAAAGCAGATGGCTCTGATGCGATCGCTGATCTTGGAGGTATTGGCTTACTTGGAGGGTTTTCAGGAGCTAATTCAGGACAACTTCCGGGTATTGGGCCGGGTGCTCCAACTTACACCGCTACCGTTGGGCATGGTGCCGCCTATGGTGGACATGGATCTGGAGAATCAAAATCCTACGGGGAGAAAGACCTTGCCGCTTTGGTCGGTGGAAGTTCTGGAGGGTCATCATCGACAGCTGGTTCCGGAGCTGGAGGAGGAGTCATTTCTCTCAAAGCAGCGACAGAGCTTGTAATCGAGCCAAACGTCTTAATTACAGCGAATGGTGGGGATGGAAGTAATGATTCGGCAGCAGGAACAGGTGGAGCTATACGGCTTGAGGCCACCCGAATTTTCAACCATGGAACCCTTCAGGCAAAAGCTGGAAATGGAGCGAAAGTAAGTGGAAATGATCAAAACCGAGGGTCCTCAGGAGGCAGAATTGCCTTTATTTCAAATGGAGTCATCCAAGTTGGCCAGACTGATGTTTCTGGCGAGTGGCTTTCCAATGAAGGCAGTATTTTTGTAGGCGGCTCCTACCTTGACTCAACCCTCGAAGTAGAAAATTCAGATCTTACCATTGATACAGGAACTGGTTATTTTTCAGTTGAAGGTGGGGCTCATGGAGTTGGAGTTTTCTCATCTCATACCTTTACCGATGGTTTAGGTCAAAATTGGGACTATGAAATTTGCTCTTTCACCTTTAGTCAAATTTCAATAATCGGAGAGAGTTCCATCATTCTTAGGGGTGATAAACCTCTCGTGCTGAAAACTGTAGCGGGTGGGAACATTACCATACATGCAGACATGAATTTAGACGGAGGTCACGCTTCTCAAGATACAGGATATGGCGGTCGGCCTGTTTTAAATCCATGGAGAGGAAGAAGTTCTCAAAAACTGAACGGATTCGGACCTGGTGGACCTGCTCCCGCCGGTAATTGGGGTGTTGGAGCTAATTATAATTATGGGGATGATCAAATCTCTGAGCTTCTTCCTGGAAGCAGTGGTTCAAGCGGACAATATTTCCAAGGCTCAGGTGCCGGTGGCGGTGCATTATCCATCGAGTCCGACGGCGATCTGTTCATTGGAGAAGGAGTAGTACTGAGTGCACAAGGAGGAGACGGGCGAGTGGATCACCAATGGGATCATGGTGGCGGTGGATCAGGAGGTGCAATTCGACTCATTGGTAAAAATGTTATCAATCGCGGTTTGATCCGGGTTGATGGTGGCAATCGGGGAGCGGGAGGCGGTCGTGTAATGATTGCATCGAATGGTTCGATTGACCGAGGGGTTCTTTCCATCGGATCTGGATCCTTTAAGGAAGTCAGTCCCCCTACCCTACAGACACCCGATAAGCTTTTCGTTTCCTACATGTTGCCAACATCGATTAAGAAGGAAAGTAAAGTTACCACGCGACCTCAAAATCTTACGGCATACTTTCCCATGGATGAAGCCCAAGGCCTCTCTACCGAAGAGACGAAAAGCGGGAAATTTGCAAATCTGATCGGGGGAACTACTTGGACGGATGGTGTAATTGGGTCTGCCCTTCGATTCAATGGTAGCAATGGATATGTAAATACTGACTTCACCGGTGAGCTCCTTGGTGTGGACGGAAAGAAATCAAGAACCATTAGTTTTTGGGTAAAGGTGGAAGGCGAGACTGCTAACGATCCTGGCTTTTATGGATATGGTAGTCTATTGAATTCAGACGGGGCAAATCAGTACTGGTCCATTCGAAATATTTCTAATTCTAATTTCACGCGATTCCGTAGTGAACATTGGGGGTGGGGTCCGTGGACTACTCACGGTAGTAACTTGCTCACCTCCAACTGGGTTCATTTTGCCCATATTTATGATGGTAGTAACATGATGATTTATCGAGATGCTTCTCGAGTGTACAACGCAACTCGTGCCGAAATTGGCACTGGTAATCAAGTGCCTTTGCAGATCGGCAGATGGCGAAATGATACCAATGCTTACTTTCAGGGGGTTATCGATGACTTTCGGATTTACAATGATACCTTAACCGAAACGGAAATCCAAACTATCTACATTGGACAGGATACTTTTACCGAAACTCAATTGATGCAGTTTGTTATCGAAGCAACCAATAACCCAATGAGCTTCTCGGTTTCCGGTCTTCCAGAGGGACTTACGCTTGATACTCAAACAGGAGAAGTTACTGGTCTATCCCAGGAAGTTGGAATTTTTGACCTTAATTTAACTGCATCAAACCAAGCAGGTATTAGTGCAAAAACAATCCAACTGACCGTAAATAAAACCCCTCCAACTTTAACTTCATCCTCTCCCAAAAACTTGAGTTCAACCACCGCAAGATTTGCTGGGCGTATGATCTCTGACGGGGGTGATCCTACTAGCCTAAGCTTATTCTGGGGGGAGAATAATGGTGGTACCAGCATATTAGTTGACCCGATTGACCCAACGAAATGGGATGCAAGAATTGATATGAACGGTAGTTTCCCAACAGGAGGTTTTAATTATTTCATACAA
>DEYT01000025.1:0-9028 GCA_002364975.1 Opitutia bacterium UBA3151
CGAAAATGGCGAGAGAGCAGACCTCCCATAAAACATTTAAAAATGGTAGGATTTAATGTTTAATTTTCGAAATATGCTGATCACTTTTCTTTCATTTTCGGGGATTCTAGCTGGGGGAAAAGTTTTTTTTCTTAAGCAAAAAGAATACAACGACCCACAGAACAGGGAACTGGAAACTGCGGATTCAAATCTATCAAAAATCTAAGGAGCGAAGTGCTCGATAATTGTATAACTCTGCCAATGACCTATCCGAACTGAATAATGTAGCTTTGCAGATGACAAAGAAGGTAAAACAAATGACCTGAATTTTATTTCAATCGGAAGCAGAGCAACTAGAAATTTCAGTGAAAGAATAGTATGATTATAAATCTGCCGATCTGCGAGAATCATCCTATTTGGTCGAACTTCCATTGATACTCGCCTCCCAACTTACAGTTTGATATGAATAAGTTGTGGATGAAAAAAATATTGTACTCGTTGGTGCCGGGTTCGTTGGCATAAATGCGGCCAAAGATTTGGCGAAAAGCTCGAAGCTATGTTTGACGGTGATAGATCGAAGTAATCACCATCTCTTCCAGCCATTATTGTACCAAGTTGCCGCCGCTGGTCTAAGCCCCGCTGAAATTGCGATTCCCATACGCAGCCTTTTTAGCAATAAGGATAATGTTAAAGTCGTCCAAGATAAGATTATATCGGTTGACCCGAAAACTAAGAAGGTTACGGGAGCTAATGGTGTGTATCCTTACGATTACCTTATCCTTGCAGCAGGTGCCACACACAACTATTTTGGAAACGAACACTGGGAGAAGCGGGCTCCAGGCTTAAAGACCTTATCTCAGGCAACCGAAATTAGGAGGCGAATCATGACGGCTTTTGAAAAGGCCGAGGTCGAGCTTGATCCAGAGGAGAGAAAAAAACTTCTTACTTTTGTGGTTGTGGGCGGGGGTCCAACCGGGGTTGAATTAGCGGGGGCAATCGGAGAAATGACTCGATTCACACTGGCAAGAGACTTTAGGAGTATCGATCCAAAACTTACGCGAATTATCTTGGTAGAAGCAGGCCAAAGAATTCTAGCTTCGTTCGACTCTGGCTTATCAAGTTTGGCTACTCGAGATCTTGAAAGTCTCGGCGTTCAGGTTTGGACTGGAAGTATTGTGAGTGATATAAATGAAGAAAATATTCTTGTTGGTAAGGAGAGGATTTCGACAGCCACCGTCTTGTGGGCTGCCGGTACCCGTGCTTCGAAAATCGGTGAGCAAATGAAAGTAAATCTCGATTCACAGGGTCGAATAATAGTTAAAAGTGACTTATCGCTCAAGGGTCACCCAGAAGTTTTTGTGGCTGGAGACCAGGCATGTGCCATTGGAAAAAATGGGCAACCATTGCCATCCACTGCTCCCGTTGCGATGCAGCAGGGTAGATTCATCGCCAAGTCCATTCTGGCGGACTTATCTTCCAAGCCAAGAAAGGCTTTTTCTTATTTGGATAAGGGTCAAATGGCTACGATTGGTCGGAAAAAAGCAATCGTAGAGGTTGGAAGTCTACGTTTTGGAGGTTTTATTGCCTGGATTGCTTGGTTGTTCATCCATATTTTTTATCTTAGCGGATTCAAGAATAGAATTCTTGTACTTATTCAATGGGGATATAGCTATTTCTCTTTTGCTCGAGGTGCCCGATTAATAATTGAGCGTAATTGGAGAAGTTTTGGGAAAGATACTTAGTCTTCAAATTTATTGATTACTTGCTAGCGTGTAATTTTATTACTTTGGTTTTGTAGTAAAAAAGACTAGAGTATATGATGCATTCGATTTTCAGTGTTGTGTAAAACTCGAAGTTCTAATGGATAAAAAATGTTTATTATATAATTCTTAAGCTTCTATAATTAGCTACTACAAACAAATGAGTAACCCCACAAGATGCTCGATATGATGAAATCCTATGAACATTAAAAGTTCCGTAATTGAATTAATAGGTGACACGCCCATGCTTAGGATCAATTCCATTGACACTGGTCTGTGTAAGCTCTTTGTCAAAATGGAGTCTTCAAATCCAGGTGGGTCCATAAAAGATAGAATCGCCCTTTCGATTATTGAAGAAGCAGAAAGAAAAGGTCTGCTCAGAGAAGGTGGTACTATCATCGAAGCTACGGCAGGGAATACTGGTATTGGACTCGCCTTAGTTGCCGCACTCAAAGGGTACAAAATAATCTTAGTCATACCAGACAAGATGAGTAGGGAAAAAATACTTCACCTTGAAGGTTTAGGTGCTGAAATAGTACTTACCAGGTCAGATGTTCCAGAGGGTCACCCTGATTATTATCATGATTTGGCTAGAAGTATCGCCAAGGAAACGGAGGGCAGCTTTTTGGCAGATCAATTCTCTAATCCTGCAAACCCTACGGCACACAGGAAAACAACGGCTGTGGAAATGTGGAATCAGATGGATGGTCAACTTGACGCAGTGGTAGCAGGTGTTGGTTCCGGAGGCACTTTGACTGGACTGGCCGGATTTCTCAAACAGAAGAATCCTGACATCGAAATGGTTGCAGCTGACCCGGAAGGTTCAGTAGTCGCAGATGCCGTGATCAAGGGGAAATTCAAATACGAAGGAGGGTCGTGGCTTGTGGAAGGTATCGGAGAAGATTTTGTACCTGATAATCTTGATTTATCTCTGATCGATGATGCTGTCACTGTTAGTGACAAGGAAGCGTTCGATATTTTGCAAGTATTGCTTAAGGAAGAAGGTATTCTTGGCGGCTCATCATCCGGAACTCTTGTAGCTGGAGCTGTAAAATGGTGCAAAAAGCAAACCAAACCCAAAAATGTAGTTACCTTCATCTGTGATACAGGAAACAAATACTTATCAAAAGCTTTCAATAAATCATGGCTTTATGATAACAATCTTTTGGAAGTAGAAAAAAATGGAGATTTGAGAGACCTTGTTAACCGTAGAGCGGACAAAGGGGAAATGATAAGCGTTTCCAAAAATGAATCTTTGTTAGTCGCTTATAATCGAATGCGATCTTCTGACATATCGCAGGTTCCAGTTTTAGAAGATGGAAAACTTATTGGCGTTGTTGATGAAGAGGATTTGCTAATAACTGTAAGTAAAGATAAGGCATTTTTCTCAAGTCCTGTTGAAGACTTCATGGTTCACAATCTGGAAATTCTTCAACATAATTCAGACGAAAGTGACCTTCTATCTATTTTATCAAAAGGAAAAGTCGCTATAGTTTATAAAGATCAAACTTTTATCGGTTTCATAACCAAAGTTGATTTGATCAATCACTACAGAAATAAGGTTAATTAGTATGTCATCCACAAAAAACAAAATGGGTTTCGAAACTCGTGCGATTCATTCAGGGCAACATCCCGATCCTACCACGGGGGCAATTATGACTCCGATTTACACGAGTTCTACCTATGTTCAAGAAAGCCCGGGGGTACATAAAGGTTATGATTATTCAAGAAGCATAAATCCAACCCGAAAAGCTCTCGAAACATGCATTGCAGATCTAGAAGGTTCTTCATATGGATATGCTTTCTCCTCAGGAATGTCAGCAACTTCAACGGTCTTGGAATTGTTGGATTCTGGGGATCATGTAATTTCGATGGATGATCTTTACGGTGGAACTTACAGATTATTCGAAAATGTAAGAAAAAGATCAGCCGGACTGGATTTCACTTTTTGTGATTTAAGTGATCAAGCTCAATTACAGAAAGCATTGAAAGAAAATTCTAAAATGATTTGGGTGGAGACCCCAACTAATCCATTGCTAAAAATTGCAGATCTGAGAGCTATGGCAGATTTCGCTAAGCAACATGGCCTCATCTCTGTATGTGACAATACTTTCTGTTCTCCCTATATCCAAAACCCTTTGGATTTTGGTATCGATATCGTAGTCCATTCAGCAACTAAGTATCTAAACGGTCACTCCGATCTTATAGGCGGGGTGGTTGTATGTTCAGACGAGAAGAAAGAACTTTCTGATGGCCTCCTTTACTTGCAAAATGCAGTAGGTTCCATAATGAATCCGATTGATGCTTTCACTTTGATGAGGAGCCTCAAAACATTGCCTGTAAGAATGGAAAGGCACTGCCTAAACGCTTCTAAAATTGCCAATTTTCTCGAAAAGCATGATGTAGTTGAAAGGGTAATATATCCCGGACTTGAATCTCACCCTCAACATGACCTAGCCAAAGCGCAAATGAAGGGTTTCGGCGGGATGCTTTCAGTAGTGCTTAAAGGCGGTTTAGAATCATCGAGGAAATTTCTTGAGAAAACCCAGATTTTTTCCCTTGCCGAGAGTTTAGGAGGGGTTGAAAGTTTGATTGAGCATCCGGCAATCATGACACATGCTTCCATACCAAGGGAAATAAGGGAAAGTATTGGTATATCAGATGGTTTGGTGAGGTTATCCGTTGGTATCGAATCACTGGAAGATCTTTTACAGGACCTTGAGAACGCGCTTAAGTAATGTTGAATATTTCAATCACCCGGCAATAAATTCTATGCTGATTTCTTAAAGATCATTTGGAATTAGTTCCCAAAACCTTGATTGTAGACGATTGAAATGCCTGCAATAAAATATTTAAGTCAATTAAGATTCGTCTCCGCAATAGTCAGCACCCTTTTTGGAATTTTTTTTGAATCAAAAACATGTTATTACTAAGTAATGATTGTTAGTTAATAAGTCCATATTCAAAAAACAAAGACATCCAATCCGGCGATCTTAAAATACAATCTTGGGAATTTTTTTTAAAAATTGATTATTTACACTAAAGAAAACATACCAGTTGTAGTTTTTTATTTCATCGCCTTGGGTGCATTGTTAATTCTTGGAATAAATTTCGGACTCAAATCTCCTGTTTGGATTGATGAAATTTTTTCATTCTATCACTCAACTGGCGGAATTTTAAGCGATTTCATTAGCCAAACTGAATCTGGTCTTAATCGAATGCCACCTTTCTATTTTCTCCTAACCAAACTTTTATTCAGCGAACAATCTTACGTTTTAAATGCTAGGGTATTATCTATCCTTTTTTCTAGTGTGACATTCCTTTATCTGTTCAAAATTTGTAACATTTGGACAGATTGGAGCATATCTTTTTTTCTAAGCGCATTGACCCTTTTTAATTCGACCCTATTTTTGCAATACTCGTTCGAAGCACGCCCCTATTCCATGTGCTTAATGTTACTAACTTTATTTTGTTTTTATATTATAAAATACGAACTCACTCAGAAACATGATTGCCGTGATTATGTAATTCTAGGTTGTTTGTGCTTCTTGTTACCAACTAGTCATTACATGTACGGAATTTCCTCATTTGCATTGGGAATGACCCACATTTTCTTCACCCGAAAGGACAAAATTCAAGTTATTATAACATACGTTATTGCAGGACTTTGTTTTACCGCTTTGCACTTAAATATCTTCCTCAATCAACAAGAGTTTGGAAATCTACTGGCGATGATTGCTTATCCTACGAAAGAAAAAATTATTGGATATTTACTATCATTTTTTCCTGTCGAAACAATGTTTATATTGCTAACCTCAATTCTAATATTTTGTACATTTAAGGATAACCATTATTTTCTTAAAAAAACAAATAACTTTAATGCGTGTGGATACATAGGTCTATCCTTGATTTGCATTATATTTTTGGGAATTATTTTTGCTAGAAACTTTCATGGTGATATATGGTTTTTACCAAGGTATTATCTTGGCGGAATTCTTTTAGTAGCTTTCTTTGCAATACCTGTGTTTAGCACATTGAAGTTCAAAAGCAGGAAGACCAAAGTTCTACTTACGACAATAACACTAGTTCTAATATCAGCAAATTTATACGGATTTAAAAAAAACCATACTTTTCTGCATGATAATCCACAAACATTTTGTTACGCTTACTACCCGGACAAAGATTTAGAATCCTATGACATGCCAATTGTGACCGATGATCCCATCTTATTTTTTCACTATTTATATGAGGGTGTTAATTTATATTTTCTAACAAATGACAAAAGCACAAAAAACAACTTTCAGCAGTTTGTACCGATCTTTCAGCAGTTGATGATCAACAAAGCACAATTTAAGTCGATGATTTTTCTTACTGTGAAAAACAAAAACCAATTTTTAAATTCTAAATTTCATAATAACACTAAACTCAAGTTTACAGTTAGTCCTATTCACTCCGCTTTCTTAGTTCAAAAATTATAAGGGCTGTATATTTCTCTTTGTTGTTATTACTTGATTTTGTATCACATTTACCAAAACCATTTTAAAGTTTAATAGCCTAAGCAATAATAGTGACGCAAAATTAATCAGCAATAATGCATATCAATAAGAGTTTCTTGCAGTTTTCTTGCTAAATTATTTTTTTGGTTTCTTTGGAATTTGCTGCCAAGGCGTTGTTTGTTGACGATTCAAAATGTCTACTATAAAGTATTTACTTTGTGGGTCGGTAGCTCAATCGGTAGACCAGTGGCCTTTTAAAGTAATTGTCAAAGAGCTGTAAGCCCGCAAAATACAAGCATTCAATTGGTTACATAGTATATTTTAGTCAATTAAGATTTGTCCTGGATAATCAGAACCTTTTTATGGAATTTTTTTGGAATCAAAAACATATTTTTAAGAAGTCATGATTGGTAGCTATTAGAACTACATTCAAACAACTAGGTGCCTAGAGCAATTTTTGCATTACTCTTGTTAAGTCTGTCGACTAGTATCAAGGACAGATTCAGTAGCATTTTTGACTTGATTGCAGGAAATTCAGAAAATATTTTGTTTAAGTTTTCTGCTGATATCCAAGCACAGGAACAACTCGTAGTTGAAAAGATGTTTGCCTGCCGATACTCCTTAGGTGAAATCAAAGCTAATTCTCCGAAGCATGTCCCCGAACTCACGGTTGCCAAATACTTTCCATCATCAAGCGCAATTTCAACTTTTCCCGATAGAAGTAAAAAGATTCCATCAGCTTCTTGTCCCAGGGCAATGATTTGCTTACCACTTTCAATTTCTAACAATTCTAAGTTTTGCTTTACAGAGTCCAATTCCGTAGAAGATAAATTTTGCAAAATTGGCTGAGACATTATTTGCTGTAACCCTTTTCCTTTTTCCGCATTTTCTCCACAGATTGAAATAATCTGATTCTCTACCCATTCAATTGCCCGATCCAGATTATCGAATTGCAGAATTTCAGGGTCGGCAGATTCTGATAAGTCTTCATAAAACTCAGAAATTATCAAATCTTGATTTCGAAGCCCACAAAAAATGATTTGAGGCTTATCATCGATCTTACTTAAAAATGCCTTTAAGATTTCTACTGCACCCGAAGTGAACTCACTTACTTTTTCGAGTGAAATCACAATGAAATCCTTGTCGATCATCTTACTTATGGCTCGCGTTAAGGAGTCACTTTGAACCAAATTAATATTTCCACCTAGCTCAATCACGCTGGACTTGTGACCATTTAAGTTGAGAGTCTTTTCATCAATGGGTTTACGGTTGTGCAAAGACCTTATCTTACTCAGGTCATACAGTTTTCTGATACAGTTCTCCGCATTATCTTCACTGTGGAGCAGATGTATTTTGAAATGAGAGGATAACTCCTGGCAGACCTTTATCCCGCGGACACTGTTACCAAGCTCATCCAATGGGGGAGAAAAAACGCCGAGGCCGAATTCTGAGGGAAGGACCGCCGTTATTCCACCACCAACACCACTTTTTGCTGGCAACCCTATTCTATAGGTCCATTCACCGGAGTAGTCATACATGCCGGAACTCACCATTATTGACATACTCTTGATTACAGCCTCGTTTGAAATAACTCTTTTTTTTGTAATCGGATTAAATCCGTTTTTCGACATTGTCGCGGCCATAATCGAAAGATCCTTTGCCGTAACAAGTATGGAACACTGTTTAAAATACAGGTCCAATACTTTCTCAACATCATAATCGAACTGCTTGTTATTTTTCAAAAGCCATGCGATTGCCCTATTTCGGTCACCTGTCAAATTCTCTGAATTGAATACATTTTTGCACATGGATAATTTTCGACCAGCAAACTCGGATAGAAAATCGATAACGACATCAAACGCATCTTCCTTTGCATATTCGCATATCAGTCCAGTACATGCAATAGCACCAGAATTCACCATAGGATTAAATGGCCTATTCTCGTCATTGAGTCGAATCGAGTTGAAAGCTTCTCCTGACGGTTCGACACCAATTTTCTTGAGTACTTCGTCAGACCCCAACTTTTCGATGGCAAGGCTGTATACGAATGCCTTTGAAATCGATTGAATGGTAAATTCGACAGATGAGTCACCAACTGAGTGAGTTATTCCGTCCACGGTAGTCAGGGCGATGCCGAATTGATCAGGATTCACGATTGCTAATTCGGGAATGTAGTCGGCGGGTGAACCAGAGGTATAGACGGATACTGATTGATGAATTTTCTCCAGAAATTCCAATAGTGGTGGCTTTGTAAGATTTTTGTTCACAGTAGTTTAGCATTAAATAAGTCGATTCGGATATTTAAGTCAAATTTTGAGTTTTTTAACTCAAAAAAACTTAAAAATACCAAATTCTTCCTTTTTTGGAAATTCAGATAGTTACCAAATTTTTGGAATTGCTTTGGAATTTGCTCACTAGACGTTGATGATTGACGATTCAAAACACCTACTGTAGAGGTGTATAGTTGTTGTGGGTCGGTAGCTCAATCGGTAGAGCAGTGGCCTTTTAAGCCATTGGTTCCGGGTTCGAGTCCCGGCCGGCCTACCAAAGTTATCACCATAGCAAATTTGCCCGCAGACCTAATGTCATAGTCTTATTTGAAAAACAGGTGATTTGGTTCAAATTCCAGTTTCTCAGGAAGTTTACTTTTTGTTTAATCAATTGAAAGACCAAGTCTTTTTAGTTCGCTAAGATCCAGCTTCCCACTGGCAAGAATTGGAATCTCCGGCACTTTTTTACTCTCTTTGGGAATCCAAAGATTAGGAATTCCCTTGGCTAACAGCTTTTTTCTTA
>DEYT01000025.1:9407-22744 GCA_002364975.1 Opitutia bacterium UBA3151
TCGGGTAGTCCGATAACTGCACAATTGACCTGATCCGAACCATCCGGAAAAAGGATTTCACTAATTTCATTTTCCACTTTGGTATGGGGTACCATTTCCCCTCCGATTTTTGAAAACCTCGATAGTCTTCCTTCGATAAATAAAAAACCATCTGAATCAATTCGACCAAGGTCTCCAGTAACATACCATCCTTGATCATCAAAAGCCATGCTGTCCGCTTTTTTATCATCAAGATAACCGGAAAAAATATTAGGTCCTAAAAAACATAAAATTCCAACTTCCCCAGTAGGTAATGCCTCGGATGTTTCGGGTGATATGGTTTTGCCCTGAATATCGGGTAACAATCTACCCACCGATTTCTCTCTCATCCCTTGGTCTGGAAGATTGAAGGAGATAGCAGGGGACGATTCAGTAAAACCATACCCCTCAAGATAAGAGCAAGGACAAAGAGATTCCCAATCCTCCTTAAATCCATCCGGGGTTTTCTCTGCTCCTGCCACAACGAACCGAATACTTTCCAGCTGTTCTTTTTTTGCTTTACGAAGATAGCCCCGTAAAAAAGTGGGGGTGCCTAAAAGAACTTCCACTTTCTCTAGCTCAATTACTTCTAGGCACTTTTTGACATCAAGCGGAGATGGGAGGCAGACCATAACTAAATCGGAAAGCATGGTGTAAAGCATGGAAACCGTAAATCCAAAGGAGTGAAAAAGAGGAAGGTTTGCCAACAAGTAAGATTGACTGGCAAATAATTGCACACTTTCAATTTGCTGACAGTTAGAAAGTAAATTTTGGTGGCTCAAAACAACCCCTTTTGGATTCCCCGTACTGCCTGAGGTAAAGAGTAAAGCAGCTTCTTGATCCCGGTCACTCACAATTCCTAATCCTCTTATAATTAGGGGAACCGGGCACAAAAAGACCTGCAGGTGATTCCATATCATTTGCCCTTTTTGCTTCTTTTTATTCCTTAGCCAAGATCCAAGGTCGAAAATATTTTGAGGCCACGGAAAATCGGTAATTTTTTCCCTTACCGCAGCGGCGGAAATAATCGTCGATACCTCTGCTTTCTTCATGGAGTAGCGCAAATTTTCCTCGCCAATGGTAAAATTCAAATTCACCGGAATTTTATCTGCGAGCATGAGCCCTAGGTTGGCAATTACACCTCCTGCACCTGAAGGGAGAACCACACCTACCCTCTTATCGGAAATCTTTTCTTTCAATTCTTTAGCCAAGTCAAGTGCCAGTACTAGAATAGTTCCGCGTTTCATTCGAACCGGAATGGGTAGACCATGATCAATCAAGCCCATATGGAAGAAATTCCTCTTGAGCGAACGGACTAATTCATAGCCAAGATGTGATTTTTCTTTAATCAACATCACTTTCTTACTCCTTTTTGTTTGCCGTTGCCAAGAAAAGAAGTCCTCCTAGAATAAGAGAATGTTTTTGAGAAAGGCTCATTTTATTGTTCTTACAGCTGCCCCGGTATATTCGCGAATTTCGTAGCCCTGACCTCGTGGGTCAAACCTTCGGGGAATGGGCTTTATGCTGAAATTGCATTTCTAAAATGAATAACAAATAGTTATATTCAAATTTAGATATCCCCTGACTTTTTTACTCTCCTTACCATGAAAGATAATCAAATTTTAATCTATGACACCACCTTGCGGGATGGTTCGCAAGCGGAAGGAGTATCCTTTACTGTTTCCGCTAAATTACGAGTTGCCGAAAAGCTCGATCAATTTGGCGTTGATTACATTGAAGGCGGTTGGCCCGGGAGCAATCCGAGGGATATGGCTTTTTTTGAGCAGGCATCTGGTTTAAATTTACAACACTCCAAAATTGCTGCCTTTGGCTCAACCCGTAGAGCTTCCACTCCAGTTGAGGAAGATGCTCAAGTAAAATTACTTCTTGAGGCAAGTACCCCGGTGGTCACAATTTTTGGAAAAACTTGGCTCCTTCATGTAACCGATGTTTTGCGCACTACTCCCGAAGAAAACCTCGCTATGATTGAAGATACCGTTCGATACCTCAAAGAACAGGGCAAGGAGGTGGTATATGATGCGGAACACTTTTTCGACGGCTACCTTGATAACCCAGAGTATGGGATTTCCACTCTTGAAGCGGCCCAACGAGGAGGGGCGGACTTTCTTACTTTATGTGAAACCAATGGAGGGAAGCTGGTAACTCCTGTTCAGGAAATTACCGCCGAAGTGGTGAAGCGTTTCCCCAATTCTGCAATTGGAGTTCATTGTCACAACGATGCAGGTGTTGGGGTTGCTGTTAGTCTTGCCGGAGTCGAAGCGGGTGCGACCATGGTACAGGGCACCATGAATGGGTATGGAGAAAGGAATGGAAATGCCAACCTTACCACCATTATTCCCAACCTTGAAATTAAGATGGATCGATCGACAAATTGTCAGCCTCATTTGTCCAAACTTCGAGATCTTTCTCTTTTTGTAGATGATGCCACAAATTTAAGATCTGATATTCGCTCTCCCTATGTGGGTGCAGCTTCTTTTGCTCATAAGGGCGGAGTTCATGCTGATGCCGCAGCTAAATCAACTCGTAGTTATGAGCATATTGATCCTGCAGTTGTGGGAAATCGTACTCGTGTACTGGTCTCGGACATGTCGGGCAGGAGCAGTATCATGATGAAAGCAAAAGAGATGGGGATGGAAGTAGATGGGCGTTCACCCGAGATGAAATCATTTCTTGAAGAATTAAAACAACTTGAATTTAAGGGATATGAATATGAATCTGCAGATGCTTCCTTTGATCTCCTACTTCGAAGATTTCTTCGTGGGGAAGATTTTGCGTTTGAAATACTACGCTACCATCTAGGAGTTGGGAGTGGAACCCAAACCAAGACCAGTTCTTCAGAAGCAACCGTTAAGCTAAAAATTAAAGATGAAATCAGGCACACGGTCGCAGAGGGAAATGGCCCGGTATCCGCACTCGATCATGCCTTACGGCAGGCTCTGGAAAAAGACTTTCCCTACATTAATCAAGTTCGCTTAGTAGATTTCAAAGTCCGGATTCTTGAAAGTAATCTTGGAACTGACGCGATCACAAGAGTCCACATTGAGTCCACGGATGGAGAAAAAACATGGGGAACGGTTGGGGTTAGCGACAATGTCATTACCGCAAGCTGGGAAGCCCTAGTCGATTCCGTATCCTATAAGATACTAATCAACTCGGAGTAACTTCACCCGCGGTCCGATCGGTTTCCACACCTCTGGATTTGTGGAAATAAAAAGTACTTCGGTCGGGATACCAAGCATCGCAGCAAGGTGGCTTGGTCCAGAATCGTTTCCTAAATATCTGCCTGCCTTTTGCTCTAAGCTTTGTTTAAAAGCTGATAAAGATAACCCTGAAAAAAATTGAACCCTTTTTTGTTCTGCAATCGAAGAGCATAGCAATTCCTCTCTGCATTCCTGGTCTGACTCACCGAAAGAGAAAATAATCCGATTTTCAATATCTTTCTCCAGCCAATTCATTGCTCGGTTTTCAAAAAAAGACAGAGCGGCATTTTTCATGGAACTCCCACTTCCTGGATGAATCCAGAGGGTTTTACTTTGAGAACTCCAACGATCTCCTAACCATGCTTTGTTATGGACTTCATCCGGAAAGCTCCAATCCAATGTATGATAAAGATGCTCGACAAAATGGGGCTCCAATTTTGGCCGAGGCTGAAGCGGAATTACCTTCTTCGCTCCCGCTTCTCCCAACTCATGCACCCACTCCTGATCATTCCAAAAAGTGAAAACATTCCTATCCTTGCAGGTAAAACAAAGGTCTTTGCCTTCCTTATCCAAGTCATGCAACATCAAATGCTCAGGCTTTAGATCCTGAAGAAGAGGATGGAAGCATGCTCGGGTGAAGAGCTTAACTTCTTGGTAGCGATTACAAGCTTCAAACAAAATCGGAATAGTTAGTAAAAAATCACCTAATCCCCCACCCCGAATAAATACTAATTTCTGACTGTTCGCGGGATTCATTGGCCTTGCGAGTCGTTATTCTGAAAGCATTAACTTGTTTTCAATAAGGTAGCTTTGATAAATGAGCGTATGGAGTCAGGGTCAACCTCTACCTGATAATTTCTAGGCTCAACCCCGAGCAAGGCCTCTAGTTCATCTGCCTTGGGAACTTTCATCATAGCTTGTTCATAAACGGATGGGAATTTAGCAGGATGTGCAGTGGCCAAGACCATGCTAGCTTGTTTCGGGTCCAAATCCTTGAATGCACAAGCTGTATGGGGATCCACAATATAATCGAATTCATCCCAAATCTGTTTGATCAATTCAGGGATTTCCAAATCTGATGAGCTACAACTTGAAAAGCCTGAGCTTACAAACTTTTCAAAGCAATATCTTCCTTCTTTACGAAAAGAAGTCATTACTTCTTGTACCCTTGATGAATCCTTCCCTAGGATAAAATAGAGCAGCCTTTCAAAATTCGAGGCCACCTGAATATCCATAGAAGGTGCAAGGCTTGGACGAACCGAAGATAAGGAATATTCACCGGTTTTGAAGAGCTGGTGTAAAACATCATTTTGATTGGTAGCAACTCGAAATTCAGAAATTTCAATACCCATCTTTGTCAAAAGCCATCCAGCAAAGACATTTCCAAAATTACCGGTTGGTACAACAAAAGTAGTCTTGGTTCGGCACTTTGGTTTCAACCTCAACCAAGCGAACAAATAGTACACGCTTTGGGCAAGAATGCGGGCGAGATTAATCGAGTTGACTGCAGAAAGCCCAACTTCCTCCCGAAAAGAAAGATCGGCAAAGATTTCTTTCACCGTTCTTTGGGCATCGTCAAAGGTTCCGTCGATCGCAATCGGATAAACATTACTTGCTCCGGTGCAGGTCATTTGGCGCTCTTGCAGAGGAGATACTTTTTCATTTGGATAAAGGATGAATACTTCTACCCCTTTTTTTCCAACAAGGCCTGAAATCGCTGCGGCTCCTGTATCCCCCGATGTCGCTCCCAAAATAGTCAAAGGCTTTCCTTCTCTCTCGATCTGGGCTTCATATAAATTACCAAGTAATTGTAAGGCAAAATCCTTGAATGCTAAGGTCGGCCCGTGAAAAAGCTCCAAGACCTTCCATTGATTAGATAAAGAAACAATCGGTGCCACTTCAGAAACTGAAAAACCTGAATATGCTTTATGAACACAATCCTTCAAAATTGAAGGATTCATGTCCGTAGCAAAAAGTTTAAAGAATTCGAAACAAAGCTCATCATAAGCTAAGCCTTCCCATTCTTTTAAATTCGGAGAAAGATCCGGAAAAGATTTTGGTAAGTATAGGCCTCCATCCGGGGCCAGGCCTTGAGCAACTGCTTGTGTGAACTCAACCGAATCCGAAAAGCCGCGAGTGCTAATGAATTCCATTTCGATTGGTTTTATGAGCTACGGGACAAACTATTTACCCAGACCAAAAGCAACATGAGCCACACGGGTTGCCTCATCTCCTTGATCTGGGCTTACCGCCACTGAAATTTTAATTTCGGATGTACTAATCATCAACATATTTATTCCTGCATTCGCCAAAGCCTCAAAGAAGGTGGAAGCTACTCCTGAATGGGATCGCATACCTACTCCTACAACGGAGACTTTGGCAATATTGGTACTCTTTCCCAGTTTACCACTGGATTCATCGGCAAGATGCTCTTTTAATGCCTTCTCCGCACGAAAAGCATCTTCTGAAGGAACGGTAAAGGTTAAGTTAGCCTTACCATTCCGAGCGACATTTTGGACGATCATATCAACCACGACTCCGGCATCTGCCATTACTTTAAAAATAGCGGCTGCAGCTCCCGGTCGGTCGGGTAGTTCGGTAATACTTACACGAACTTGATTTTTATCAATAGCGACACCACTTACTAAGGTGTCTTCAAGGGATTTTACTTTTTTCTTCACACTGGTTCCTGATTTGGTTGAAAAGGTTGAGCGAACTTCGAATGGAATGTTATGCTTTTGGGCAAATTCTACTGCCCGTGTTTGCATGACTTTAGAACCACTACTGGCAAGTTCGAGCATTTCCTCATAATTGATGGCATTGATCTTTCGCGCATTAGGGACAATCCTTGGATCCGCAGTAAACACACCCTCGACATCAGAAAAGATCTCACAACCTTTTGCTCGTAAAGCTCCTGCTAATGCGATGGCACTTAGGTCTGAACCTCCTCGTCCAAAGGTGGTTAGATCTCCATGTTCATTGACTCCCTGAAATCCTGCTACGACTACGACATTACCAGCCCTTAATTGTTTCCGAATATCTCCCCCCGAAACTTCCCGGATGCGAGACTTGGCATGCAAGCCGTCGGTTATGATCCCCGCTTGCCACCCGGTCCGTGAAATTGCAGGGACACCCAGAGCGTTAAGAGCCATGCACATGAGAGCAATGGTTTCTTGCTCTCCACAAGTCATGAGCACATCCAATTCCCGATCCGCCGGGTTTTTCTGAATCGCTTTGGCACGCTCAATCAAGGTGTTGGTTACTCCAGCACGAGCAGAGACCACGACCACCACGGAATCACCCTCTGACCAAGCCTTTTTGACTCGACGGGCAACTTTCTTTATCCGGGTTACATCCCCAACAGAGGTACCCCCAAACTTCTTTACAACAATTTTCATTCTCCGTTTGAATCAGGATCGAACATACGAAATAGCACAGGTGGTTCTTCTACTCCCGGAAGCTCTTCGAGGGATGCCATCGCTTGAGCAATAGAATGTTCGTTGGTTTCATGTGTGGTAAGAATCAAAGTTGCAGGGGAGTTATTTCCGTGAGGAGTTTGCGAAACCGTGGCAAGACTGATCGCATGTTCAGCTAAACACTCCGCAACTTTCGAAAGTTGACCAGGGCGATCGTCAACCGATAACCTTAAATAATAACAACCCGTGACTTCAATTGCTGGCGCAGGTTTGCATTGATCTGGAGATACATGAAGTAATTTGATGGATGAGTTGATTCCTCTGATTCCCTTTACCACATCAACCAAATCGCTTATCACGGAACCTGCGGTTGGATCCTGACCAGCACCCCTACCGGTTAGCACAACGGTACCGACCACTGAACCGGTCAAACTGATACCGTTGAAAACACCATCAGTGCGGGCAATAATTTCAGCCATCGGAACTAGTGCAGGATAGACCGCAACCGATACATGATCATTTTCAAAATTCCTGCGAATGACACCAATTAATTTAATTTTACAACCCAATTTCTGAGCGGCATCCAAATCTGCATTGGAGATCTTACTGATTCCTTCCACGGTTATATCCTTGAGGTCCACCCAGATCCCGTGAGCAAGGTAAGCTAAAATTACGGCCTTGTGTGCAGCATCAATTCCATCCAAATCCAAGGACTCATCCGCTTCCACATATCCGAGTTCTCTCGCGTCTTTCAAAACCTCTTGAAAACTGGCCCCTTCGGTTTCCATTCGGGTAAGAATGTAATTCGAAGTACCATTCAGAATTCCATAAATCAGTGGAAATTCATTAGCAACAAGACTCTCGCGAAGTACCTTTATGATTGGGATCCCTCCGGCAACGCTAGCCTCAAAAGCATACTGAACTCCGGCTCTTTCTGCGGCTTCAAACAATTCGTTACCATGTTCACAAATAAGAGCCTTGTTTGCGGTAACCACAGACTTTCCATTAGCAAAAGCTTGTAAGGTTAATTTTTTCGCCTCTTCCACTCCTCCAATCAGCTCACAAATAAGATCAATCTCTGGATCATTTACAATCGCAAGAGAGTCAGTGGTCAGAGCTTCCGTAGGGATTGGTACTTTGCGGTCCTTGTCAAGTTTTCGGACCGAAGCACGGGTAGCAACGAGTCGCACTCCTAAGATTTTTTCCCAAAAATTTGCATTTTCATGCAAGTGTTTCCAAGTGCCTTGCCCGACCGTCCCAAATCCTAGGATTCCTACTCTAATGGTTGGTATTTCATTCATTTCAAAACTTTGGTCTAAAATTTAAGATTATAATTTTTTCTCGAACCGATTTTCAGTTCCTGCTTTCAATCGAACTAAGTTTTCTTGATGTCTCCACACAATCCATCCCATCACCAAAAATGCTAAAAAAACGGTTCCTATTTGTCGGGAATCAGGATCGCCAGTCCAATAATCAACCAATGAATATACCGGCAGACTGGCACCAAATCCAATCGATGCAACCGCAACATATCGGGTGCTAAAGAATATCACGACCCAGCACACTAATCCGATAAGCAGACAAACCGGCATCACCCCAAGCAACCCCCCCATAGCAGTTGCTACGCCCTTACCGCCGCGAAATTTCGCAAAAAGTGGCAAAGTATGACCCAGAACAGCGGCTGGCAGACCCCATAAACCCAAGGTGATATCCCCTGAAAAGGAAAAGATCGGGAGAAGAAACCATAGTGTTGCAACCAAACCTTTGAGAAAATCCAAAATGAACACCGAATAGCCAGCAGTTTTTCCAATTTGTCGTAGGACATTGGTGGCCCCTGGGTTTCCACTACCTGCTTGGTAAATATCAACGCCGTATTTTTTGGCAACCAATACACCAAATGGGATTGAGCCGAGAAGATAACCAACAATCGTAACTGCTATTGCTTCTACCGACATAAAAAATAATGGGATCCGAAATCAGTAAATAGGTTTACCCTTGTCTGGAGACCCGAGCCTCCCGAATGTCAGGATCATCAACCAATGCCTGAAGTGCACTTGCTGGGGGTTCTTCATCCAGTTCACAGATGGTTAGTGCCCATTCTCCATCTTGGGCACGACTCAATGACATATTCGCTATATTTACCGAACAATTTCCAAGAATGGTACCCAGTTTACCCACAATTCCAGGCTTGTCGATATTCCTGACAATCAGTAGTTTATCAACGGGTCGAACTTCAATCGCTTGGCCATCGACTTCAACAATACGCGGTTCATTTCCCTTGCCCAAAAGGGTTCCCCGGACACTTTGCTCGGAGTTTTCACTGGAAACCGTCTTTACTTCGATCAACTCATTATAATCAATCGAAGCAGAAGACTTTGTACTTTCCAGTTTGATACCCAGATCCTTTATTTTGTAAGGAGCATTGACATCGTTAACCCCATCATCCCCCGCGATCCCCGATAACCAACCTTTTTGAACGGCTCGTGTAAGGGGGACACAATCAAAATCAACAATTCCGCCAAAATAAGTGATATGAATTTTCTCGACCGAGCCCTTTGCAGCTTGGCGGGCAAAGGATCCAAGTCTTTGACAAAGATCTAGGTATGGACTGAGAGATTCTAAATCCTTCGGGTCGATTGAAGGCATATTGATGGCGTTTCGAATGCGACCACCTTGTAAAACTTCAGCAATCGCCTCAGCAATCTCCACCCCAACACTCTCCTGAGCCTCGGCGGTTGAAGCTCCCAAGTGTGGGGTTAATGTCAAGTTTTCCAAATTACGAAACTCATGATCTTCCGGAAGAGGTTCTTGTTCGTAAACATCTAATCCGGCAGCCGCAACTTTTCCACTTTTAAGAGCTTCTACAAGTGCACTTTCTTTAATGATTCCTCCTCGAGCACAGTTAAAAACACGAACCCCATCTTTCATTTTAGAAAAGGCTTCTTCATCCACAATATTTTTGGTCTGTTCGGTCAGAGGCATGTGCACGGATAAATAATCAGCATCTGCGAAGGCAACATCCAGTTCTACCTTTATCAGGTCTAACTCTTTAGCCCGGTCTTCAGTAAGATAAGGGTCAAAGGCGATCACCTTCATCTCAAAAGCAAGGGCACGTTTTGCCACCTCTGCCCCTATACGACCAAGACCCAAAATGGCCAAGGTTTTACCTCGTAATTCCGCCCCTTTGAGCATTTTACGTTCCCATTTTCCTTCTCGCATCCCTGATGCTCCCCGAATCACCGCCCGGGTACCACAGAGCAAATGCGTAAAGGTCAACTCCGCAGTTGCGATGGTATTACCACCCGGAGTATTCATCACGATCACCCCTTTCTCAGTTGCAGCCTGCACATCGATGTTATCCACTCCGACGCCTGCCCTACCCACAGCCTTAAGTTTTGAAGCTACCTCCAATACTTCCTTTGAAATTTTGGTGTCACTCCGAACAATAATCGCAGAAACATCTTGGGCTTGTTCCAAAAGTTGTTCAGGGGATAAGCCATAGGCTTCGATGACTTCAAAGCCATCTTGCTTTTGCAAAAATTCCACACCAAGGGGTGAAATACGGTCCGCAACTAAAATTTTCATTATTGAAATTTGGAGATCTTGATGATGCTGAATTTTAAAGAATTGGCAACGTGGAAAGACAGATTCAGATTTAGCTTCACCATCGCCATGTGCCGTGGCATGTTTGTAAGCAATTATGTTCGAAAATTTAACTGATAAATTAAGTAAGACTCTCCGAAACCTTCGAGGCGTCGGTAAACTAAGTGAGGATAATATTAGTGATGCCCTAGGAGAAGTTCGTAAGGCACTGCTCTCAGCAGATGTTCACTTCAAGACTGCACGAGAATTTGTGGAGGAAGTAAAGGTGGCATGCCTTGGCCAAGATGTCTTGAAAAGCGTCTCGCCAGGTCAGCAAGTTGTAAAGATCATCAATGACGAACTGGTTAAACTCCTTGGAGAAGGAACCACCGCACTTAAAGAGGACCGGCCACTGCGAGTACTAATGGTTGGTCTCCATGGAGCAGGAAAGACCACTACCAGTGCCAAGCTTGCCAAGCGTATGGCCAAAAATGGACGAACTCCCATGTTGATTGCCTGTGATGTTTACAGACCAGCCGCAATTGATCAGTTAGAATTTTTAGCAAAACAGGAAAATTTTTCCTGCTATTTGGATCGTGAAAATAAAGATGTACCATCCATTGCACGAGCGGGATGGGAAGTGTCCAAAAAGAATGGATCCGATGTCATCATATTCGATACAGCAGGAAGGTTGCAAATTGATGATGATCTTGTGAGCGAATTGGAAGCCCTCAAAAGAGAAGTCGATCCGCATGAGATTTTATTGGTTGCGGATGCTGCCCTTGGTCAGGAGGCGGTAAATGTAGCTAAAACTTTTCATGAAAGGCTTAACCTGACTGGGATTGTGCTGACAAAGGTAGACGGAGATGCCAGGGGCGGAGCGGCCCTTTCCATGAAAAAAGTAACTGGAGCTCCGATTAAATTCATGGGAATGGGAGAAAAAATTGATGAATTTGAGGTTTTTTATCCTGACCGGTTGGCTTCTAGAATTCTCGGGATGGGGGATGTTGTATCCCTGGTTGAAAAAGCCCAAGAAAATATGGATGAAGAAGAATCCATGCGGATGGCGGAAAAGATGTTGAAGGCAGAATTTGACTTCGAAGATTTCCTCAGCCAGATGAAGCAGATGAAAAAGATGGGTTCCATGGGGTCAATTGCGAAAATGCTTCCGGGGATGGGAAATGTGAAAGTTGGGGATAAAGAAGAAGCTTCCTTGGGTCGTAATGAAGCGATCATTCTCTCAATGACCAAGGAGGAAAGAAGGCTGCCTCGCATTCTGGCAGGTTCTCGAAGAAAGAGAATCGCCGAGGGCTCAGGAGTTCAAATCAAAGATGTCAATCAACTGATCAAACAATTTTCCCAAATGCAAAAAATGATGAAAAAAATGAAAGGTGGAAAAATGAAAAAGTTGATGAGCTCATTTGGAGGCAGTGACGGAATGCCTGATATGAGTGGAATGGACCCAAAAGACTTGGCGAAATTAGCAAAGCAATTCAAATAATATTTTCACCAAAAAGACTATCCCCTTAGTGTCAGGGAAAAGCCTTTGGATGCTAAAAACTTGATCTAAGACAGATCAAAACGGTCCGCATTCATCACCTTAGTCCAAGCAGCGACAAAATCGGAGACAAACTGCTCATGGGAATCCGAGCAGGCATAAACCTCGGCATAAGCACGCAACCTAGAATTGGAACCAAAAGCAAGATCAGCTCGGGTAGCAGTCCACTTGAGATCACCGGTGCTCCGGTCATGCCCATTGAACTCCTCAGCTTCCACATCGACTGGTGACCATTTGGTGCTCATATCTAGTAAGTTGACAAAAAAGTCAGTGGAAAGAGTTTCTGGTTTGTCAGTAAACACTCCGTGTTTGGATTGCTCGTGGTTTGCCCCAAGCACTCGGAGACCACCGGTCAAAGCCGTCATCTCGGATCCAGTCAGGCCAAGCATTTGGGTACGATCTAAAAACAACGCTTCCGTAGCAACACTGTAGCGTTTCTTCAAATAGTTTCTGAATCCATCAGCGACCGGTTCCATAACCCCAAATGAATCGATGTCTGTTTGCTCCTGAGAAGCATCCATACGACCGGGCGTAAAGGGGACTTTAATTTCAGTTCCTGCTTTCTTGGCTGCGGATTCTACTCCTACCCCGCCTGCTAGTACAATCAGATCGGCCATGGAAATATTTTTACCACCTACATTAAAATCACTTTGAATGACCTCCAGTCTTTCAAGAACACGTGCAAGTTGCATAGGTTGGTTTACCTCCCAATCCTTTTGTGGAGCGAGACGAATACGAGCTCCGTTTGCCCCTCCGCGCATGTCGGTGCCTCGGTAAGTAGATGCAGATGCCCAAGCAGTACTAACCAACTCGGAAACCGAGATGCCGGATTCCTTAATCATTGATTTCAAAGACTCAATCTCTGAATCGGAAACCAGTTCGTGGTCGCATGCTGGGATTGGGTCTTGCCAGATCAATTCTTCTTCGGGAACATCAGGGCCAAGGTACCTAGACTTTGGACCCATGTCTCGATGAGTTAACTTGTACCAAGCCCGAGCAAATGCATCGGCAAAATAATCCGGTTCAGCAAGAAATCTTCTGGAAATTTTTTCATACGAAGGATCTGCCCTAAGTGCAATATCAGTAGTCAGCATAGTGGGCTTACGCATCTTGGAAGAATCATGAGCATCAGGGATCATCTCCGGAGCATCATTGGCAACCCACTGTTTGGCACCCGCCGGGCTGGTGGTCAATTCCCATTCGTAGGCAAATAAGTTCTCAAGGTAATTTACCCCCCATTTGGTGGGAGTATTGGACCAAGTAACTTCAAGACCGGAAGTAATCGCATCGGGGCCAGCACCTGAGTTAAAGCTACTCGTCCATCCAAAACCCTGTTCCTCAATAGGGGCACCTTCCGGTTCGGGCCCGACATGAACCGCACTTCCCGCACCATGTGTCTTACCGAAAGCATGACCGCCAGCAATCAAAGCTACTGTTTCTTCGTCATTCATTGCCATGCGTCCAAAAGTCTCACGAATGTCATGAGCAGAAGCTTTTGCATCCGGAACCCCATTGGGTCCTTCCGGATTCACATAGATCAGT
>DEYT01000101.1:0-19274 GCA_002364975.1 Opitutia bacterium UBA3151
AATGCCCAGCGAATGTTCTGTTGCCGTTCGGCAACGGATGCTCGTAAAGCGATGATCGCAAGCTCTGCTGCCCTATTAATTACGGTCCTGATGCTGATGGTCGGGGCTGCACTCTTTGCATATTTCAATCAGGCAAATCCCCCCGATTCACTTCCTCAATTCACTTCTGAAATTGAGAAGCTCGCACCATCGGAAAGAAAAGACGCTTACTATCCTGTCTGGATAGTAACGGAACTCCCAGAGGGATTGCGTGCCTTGATCCTTGCAGGTATTTTTGCGGCTGCAATTTCGAGCTTAGACTCGATTCTTGCGGCTCTCTCGCAAACTACAATATCCCTGTTCCGCAAGACAGATGTCGATGTAAGTGAAGAGGTAAATCATAATGATGTTCTACTTTCCCGTATCATCGTCGTGGCTTGGGGAATAGCCCTTTCCATATTTGCGGTCGCCCTCCATAAATTACGGGGCGATGTAAATGTGGTGCAACTTGCCTTTGGCATGACCTCCTACACGGTTGGTCCAATGTTAGCTTTCTTTCTAGCAGCCTACTTTACACCCCATGCCAGCCTAAAGGGACTCAGCCTTGGTTTTGCCCTCTCTTTTTTACTCGTGCTTTTAATCCGAACGGAGTTGTATTCAGCACTCCTAAATCTCGAGGTCTATTCCGAAGCCCAATTCGCCTCTCTCCCCCATATTACTGTAAGCAATGGAATACCCACCGGCTCTATTAGCTCAGTATGGGCATGGCCGGTCACCGTTTTCCTGACATGGTTCTGTGGCGTTCTGTTCCCGAGAGATAAATTAAAGAAATGGTAAGTTCTGAAAAGCTTGGCCTGTTTCCACACCCAAGGCATCTGACACGCTCGAAAGAAAAAGTGGAAGTACCCCACCATTTTAATTTAGAATTGGAAGAGAAATGCTTCCAGTCAACGGTTCTTTTTTTCAAAAAGAGGATTGGGATTTTGGAGGAAGAAAACCGGGTATTCCCCTCTCTTCGAATTAGTCGAGGAAAGATGCCCCATCCAGAAGGATATGGTTTAAAAATTTCCCCCAAAAGCTTCATTCTTTGGGCAGAAAGTAAACAGGCAATTTTTAGAGGGCTGACCTCACTTGCTCAACTGATCGAACATGCCAAGTTCATGGGAAAATTGGAGTGCATCGAGATCCGTGATAATCCAGCCCTACTAAGGAGGGGATTTATGCTGGATGTTAGCCGATGCAAAGTTCCTACCATGGAATGCCTCTTCGATTTAATTGATTTGTTGTCAGAACTTCGCTTCAATGAGCTTCAACTTTATGTGGAGCACACTTTTGCCTTTCGAGAACATCAAACTGTTTGGAAAGATTCTTCCCCTTTAACAGCGGATGAAATTAGAGAAATCGATTGCTATTGCAAAGAAAGATTCATCGATCTCGTTCCCAATCTTAATTCGTTTGGCCATTTCGAGCGCTGGTTAAAGCATGAACCATATAAAGAGTTTGCTGAATGTCCGGAAGGTTTTCGGAGGGAAGAACCATTTATGGAACGTGATCATGGAAGTACTCTCAAACCGAACCAAGAGAGCTTGGACTTCATTGATTCACTCTACTCGGAGTACTTACCGAATTTTAGCTCCAAGAACTTCAATGTCGGAATGGATGAGCCTTGGGAACTTGGACAGGGTTGGAGCAGGAAGGAAGTTCAAAGAGAGGGAAAGGGACGCGTTTACCTAAAGCACCTAGAGGGCATTCGTAAACTCGTAGAGAAACATGACAAGCAAATGCAATTTTGGGCCGATGTTCTTTTGGAAGAACCAGAAAATGCGAAACTCCTTCCATCCTCTGCAAGTCCAATCATTTGGGGCTATGAGCCGGACCATCCATTTGATGAGCAAGCGGAAATCATAGCATCATGTGGTTTGTCTTTTTGCCTCGCTCCCGGAACCGCGACCTGGAGAAGCTTTGGAGGAAGATGGCCAACTGCACGTCAAAACCTGGCTAATGCCTTTAGGAATGCGTTTGCATACCGTGCCGATGGCACTTTGCTCACGAGTTGGGGAGATTGCGGGAACCATCAACCTTGGCCTAGCTTTTATCCTTCCTTAGTTCTTGCTGCTCAATGGGCTTGGTATGGAGAGGATGGAACAGACGAAGAGATTGACCAGGCTTTGAATCAATTGGTTTTCCATGGTTCGAGTACTCATCCTGGCAAGATTTTGATGGAATTTGGAAAATTAGATCTTACCATTGACTCCCAGATTCCAAATGCAAGCCTTGCATGGAATTTACTTTTTGGCTCAGAGCCAGAAAAGCATCAAGCTTTTTTGAAAAAAAACTCATCCTCGCATAACTTGTCTCAAGGAATTGAGTTGCTGCGATCCCTTTTCTCTTCCCTTGACCAACTTGGGAACTTCTCCCAAAGCGAAAATTTTAAAAGTGAAATTTCCCTTGGCCTTGAATTATCTATCCTGAGCCTTGAACATGGAATCGCCATGCTAAAAGGAACTCGTCCCCAAGAACTGCAAATCGAAGACCTCGTCACCCAGTTCGAAAGCAATTGGCTTACCAGAGCTCGGCCAGGAGGGTTAAAAGAAAGCAGTTCGTTACTAGAACAAGCCCTTCAAGCCCTTCAGCACTCAAGATAAAACAGGCATTTCCCTAGCCACTGCATCCGCCAAAATTCTACCTCTCTTATTAAGTCTCCAGAAATCATTTTTTTCCACCAATCCTTCATTCTGTAATTGATCTAAAAAAGATTCAACCGGTTTGAAGCAAGCAAGGGGAAGATCAAACTTCCGGGCAATTCCATTTAAACTAATTCCGCGATTCATTCGTAAACCAAAGGTAATCGTATCATGAGCCAAGCCGGCGGCATTCAATTGTTCAAATTCTTCAAACTCTACCCCTTTGGCTTGGTTCCATTGTTGGGCCCATTTTTCCAGATTAGCAAAATTCTTTCGTCGTATCCCATTGAATTGAGTGGCTGCGGAGGGGCCAAAACCAATCCAATCATTCATAGCCCATGTGTTTAAGTTGTGCTGACAAATATGGCCATCCTTGGCAAAATTTGACACTTCATATTGCTGGTATCCATGCGCCGGTAAAAAATCCCATGCCTTTTCATAAAAGGTAATCTCCCGTTCAGGGTCCAATTTCACTTTTCCTTTGGATAGTTTGATAAACAAAGCAGTATCCTCCTCGAAAGTCAGACAATAGGTGGACAAATGATCAGGTTGAAGATCAACTGCATGGGCTAGGTCTTCTTGCCACATTTCCAGCGTTTGTCCGGGAATCCCAAAGATGAGATCAAGATTTACCGATGAAAACCCAACTTTCCTGATCATCGAGTAAGCTTGCAAAGCAGTTTCCACTTCGTGCATTCTTCCCAATTCCTTCATAAGTTGAGGATGAAAAGTTTGAACACCCAAAGAGATTCGATTCACTCCAGCTTTTGTCAAAGTCTCGAGCTTCTCAATCGAAATTTCAGAAGGTGCAATTTCAATACTCCATTCAAGCGGATCGCTTAAATTCTGAGAATGGATCAAGCCTCCAAGCCTCTCGAGCTGCTCAGAATTCAAGAGTCCGGGAGTACCCCCCCCAATAAAAATCGTGGAAAATGAACGATTTTGAGAAAAATGCTCGATCTCTCTCTCCAAACCATTAAAAAACAAATCGAAACCCTTTTTGCTTGGTCTCTCTTGGTAAAATGCGCAAAAGTCACATGTGGTTGAACAAAATGGAACATGTATATACATACCAAGGCTTGGAATTTCTCCTGTCTTCTCTTTTCTTTTGAGCATCATCTAGCTACTTGTTAATAAATTATGAATCAAATCATCAAACTAATCGCTTTTCTCACTTTGTCAGTAAGCTTGTTTCTTTTGTCCAGTTGCAAAAGACCCAGCTTTATAAACCTGACCTCGACTAATATCAGTCAAAATCCCTCGGGCATTTACACCATCCAGACAGAAGTCGACTTGCAAGACCGAAAAATTTTTTATGATTCTATCGAGGTTTTTCTTTATGTAGGGGGGGAAGCTTATCCTATGGTCAAAGATCCAGTGAATCCATCCCTCTGGAGTTGTGATTATAAACTTCCATCGGGCTTTGACGAAGCAACCTATTATTATCAAGCAAATTATCTCATCGAAAGGGAGAATGGCTCCCAAGCCAAACGCAGCCAAAAAAGTGACCTCCAAGTTTTTCGCCTTGAAAACAGATATGTAGGGAACCTTGCTGCCTACCGGGGTCCGGTTGGAGTCGAGATCGCGGTCCAAGGCCGAGGATTGACCAAATATGACTCGATTACCATTGGCGGTGAAAAAGCATCGACCCGCTATCTTTCTGAAAATGAACTTCGTTTTACGGTGCCTTCCCTACCCGCAGACCTCGACTACTCAGTCCAACTTATCGGTGGTCCTCACGGAGCTTTGGATATTGGTAATTTCCGGATAGACGAAAGTACACTTGGCGTAGTTCCAAGCTCTTTAGAGATACAATCTGGAGATTCAGCAACGCTATTATTCAAAATTGATTTTGAGGCCCCAACTGGTGGAATCCCAATCGATATTAAGACCAATATTCCCACATCAGTGATCATGCCTGAAGCATTCATTGCTGCTGGAGATAAGACGGTTAATATACCTGTTCGTGGGGGTGAACCGGGAGAAGGAAAAATGATTGTGACTGCCTCCGGATATGAGCCAGTAGAAATCCCAGTTAAGGTCTTTTAAAACCATTCCACTTTGACTCCTATGATCGCGACCGCCTCAGCGAGCGATCCTTGCATCTCGGTTGTAATCCCTTGTTATGAGAGGATTGACTTTCTCAGAAATGCCCTGCGTTCTGTATTTTCTCAAACCTTAAAACCAAATGAAATTCTGGTCGTGGATGATGGTTCACCCACTCCAATCGAACCTTCTTTAGTTAAAGAGTTCCCGGGAGTAAATTGGTTATATCAGGAAAATTCCGGCGTTGCAGCGGCTAGAAACCTCGGGATTAAACGGGCTCAGAATTCTTGGATTGCATTCTTGGATTCAGATGATCGATGGAAACCCTCAAAACTTGAAAAACAATGGAGCTTTCACTGTGCACATCCAAAAGTTTTAGTTTCTCACACCAATGAGTCTTGGATTCGAAACAACAACCAGGTCATTCCTCCTCGGTACTTGGACAAATCTACTCGAAGTTTTTTTGAAAGATCTTTGCAACATTGCCTAATCTGTTCTTCCTCAGTCCTGATACATCAGTCCGTAGTTGAAAAAGTTGGGAACTTTGACGAAACCCTTACCGTCTGTGAAGATTATGATCTATGGTTACGGATCTTACTCACTGAAGAATTTGGATTTCTCGATGAAGAATTAGTACTCAAGTATGGTGGTCATCCAGATCAATTATCGAGAAATTATTGGGGTATGGATAGATTTAGGGTTTTTTCATTGGAAAAATTAATCCAGAAAAATGAATCTCCAGAAAAAAAACTACTCATTCTTAAGGTTCTCCTGGAAAAGTGCGCAATTCTATCAAAGGGATTTAAAAAACATGGAAAATATTTAGAGTCCGATGGTTTTCTGGCTAAAGCTGAGAAATTCCAAGCCTTACTCCACTCTCTTGAATAAGAATTTATTAAATGAACTTTATCGTCGCCCTTTCCTGTGAAGCGAAACCCATAATTAATGAGTTACGGCTTACCAAGCAGTTTTCTCCCACCCCATTCGAAGTCTTTCGGAACGATTTCCATCAACTGGTAGTTACCGGAATTGGAAAAGTAGCCGCAGCAGCAGCCACTGGCTTTTTACTTGGAAGCTCCACCAGAAAGCAAGAAGTTCAAACATATTTAAATGTTGGAATTGCTGGACATGGAACGCTTCAAACTAATACCGCATTTATTGCAAATTCTATTTCGGATGATCAAGACAAAGCAATTTTTTATCCCCCTCAAATCATCGATTCTGATTTTGAACTTTCGAGACTTTGTACTTGCAGTCATCCCAATCAAAAGTACGAAAAAGGGCTAGGTTTCGACATGGAAGCCCATGCTTTTTATTCGATTGCATCTCGCTCCTGTACCCGAGAATTGATCCAAGTTGTAAAAGTTGTTTCGGATAATGAAGGACAGTCTTTTGAATACATTCGACCCACAACAGTTACAGAGTATATTTGTAATCATCTTCCTTCGATTCTCGCATTTGCCCAAGAATTAGACGCTTTAGCTAAAGAAATTTCTCCCGACTTGGAGACTTTAGGTCTTCAAGAGAGGGCCCGGAAACTTCATCCTTTTTCGCAATCCCAGATATTTCAACTTGATCGTCTGATTAATCATTCTCGCTCCTTCGATCTAGAAGAAAAACATTTGATAGAATTGATTGAGAAATCAAATTCTCCAAAGGAAGCGATATATAATCTCAATACCTTTATTGATCAGTCGAGGATCCTTTCATGATTAAGAATATTTACTTCGAGGAGAAGGTGGAAAACCATAACCGCGCTCAAGAATTTTTTAGCCGTTTTCCAAAAGCGGCTAAAATTTCATGCAATCATTTTAAAGAAGTTTTCAATCCAAGTGGCCAAAACTTTCGCCTGCAAAAGAAGAACCCATCTTTAATTCTGGCAAGCCAGGATGGTAAAAAAGTACATCCAATCCCTTCCAAGTATGGGGTTGGTGGAACCAGCAACTTTTATTTCTCTCATTTATTCAATTGTTTATACGATTGCCGGTATTGTTTTCTTCAAGGCATGTTTCCCTCAGCCCATTATGTTCTTTTTATAAATTACGAAGAATTCTGGGATGATATTCGGAATAAAGCAGACGAAGTTTCTAATTCTCCAAGCTGGTTCTTTTCTGGTTATGATTGCGATAGTTTAGCACTCGAATCGACTACTGGTTTCGTGGATTTCTTTCTACCCAAATTCTCCAAGTTTCCCCATGCATTCCTTGAACTGAGAACCAAGAGCGTAAATACACGGGTCTTAAAAAACCGAGAGCCCTTGCCAAATGTGATTGTTGCATTCAGTTTCACCCCAGAGGAGATAAGCCGGCAACTAGAACATGGCGTGCCTTCAGTTTCGGCTAGGATTAAAGCAATGCATCAACTTGCGACCTTAGGCTGGTATGTTGGAATTCGAATAGACCCGGTGATAGATTGCCAAGAATTCGAAAGCCGTTATGCTCTGCTTTTTCATCAATTATTTGATAAATTGCCACAAGATTCCCTACACTCGGTATCTCTTGGTGCATTCCGAATGCCCTATGGATTTTTCAAAAAAATGGATAAGCTTTATCCAGAAGAAAATCTTTTTGCTGGGAAACTAACCAAAAATAAGAACTCGGTTTCCTACGAACTTGAAATTGAAACGAAAAGATTGGATAGTTGCCGTTCGATGTTGCTTGAATATATTTCTTCAGAAAAATTATTCACCTGCGAAATGAGTTAGGAAAAATAGAATTTCTGAATAGATTCTCCGATTGCCTTTTTGTGCCCCTTAATTTAAGAGTATTTTTTCGCCACCTTAGCTCAGTTGGTAGAGCACTCGCCTTGTAAGCGAACGGTCGTCGGTTCGAATCCGACAGGTGGCTCCAGTTTTTTTATTTCAAAAGGCTCGTTTTACTTAAGAAATGATTGTTTCTTTTGAGTTCCAAGAACCAGTGAAGCTATTTTAATTTAACAATCTTATGGGATACGATTTGACGATGTTTTGAGATATTGATTAGGTGCGGTGATGAAATTTTGGGTTCCCATATTTGTTGTAATTTTGATATTTTCCGGTTGCCCGGAGGTGGAAGAAAAGCAGGAAATCCTTAAATCGAAACCAACTCCAAAAGTAGTTGAAAAAGAAGGAATGGTTCTCATTCCTGCCTCGAAATATATTCGGGGTAATGATAAAACACCTGGAAATGGAGAAAAATATCCAGAAGAAGGACCAGCACATGAAGTCTATGTTCAAGGGTTTTGGATCGATAAGTATGAGGTCACAAATGCCGAATTCAAAAAGTTCATTGATGAGACAGGATATGTGACTTTTGCCGAAAAACCCCTCGATAAAAACTTGTTTCCCAATGCCCCGAAAAATCAACTTGAACCTGGAGCAACTATTTTTTCTCCTCCACCGGATAGCATTAATCCTTGGGATGAAAATAACCCTTGGGACTGGTGGTCTTACACCGCAAGAGCAAGTTGGAAAAAGCCATTTGGTCCAAATTCATCGATCTTTAATTTAATGGACCACCCAGTAGTATGTATTAATATTGATGATGCTAAAGCATATGCGGAGTGGGCAGGAAAAAGGTTACCAACGGAGGCGGAGTGGGAACTTGCCGCCCGGGGAGGTTTAAAAAACAAATTGTACAGCTGGGGCAATGAACCAAAACCTGAAGGTAAATGGATGGCCAACTGCTTTCAAGGCAAATTTCCTTCTAAAAATTCTGCTCAAGATGGATACCATTACACATCTCCAGTTGGCTCATTTCCACCAAATGGCTTTGGACTCTATGATATGGCGGGTAATGTCTGGGAAATGTGCAGTGACTATTTTCATCCTTTATACTACAGCACTTTCCTCAAGAACCCCCACCCTAACCCGAAAGGACCAAAATCTGCAATTACTCAAATAGAACTGGATCACTTTAGGTCCACGGGGACATGTCCGACCAAGAGACCAGGTACCGATGATTTGATGTTTCTGCATGTGGCCAAAGGAGGATCTTATTTATGCCACTGGGATTATTGCCTAAGATATCGTCCCGCGGCCAGAAATCATTCCGAGTCTTTATCGCCCACTAACCATACCGGATTTCGTTGTGCCAAAGATTTGGATTAAAATAGTTGGATTTGCTTCAAAGCTGAGAATAAATTAGATAATGTTATTATATTAAATATATTCATAAATGGGACTCGGTTTTAGAAACACAAGATTACCTTTTAAACCATATGCTTTTAGAAATGGCGAAAGTCAAAATCGTGCAGGGCACTGAAAATTTACGATTGAAAGCTTTATTTCTTACTCACGGGAAAATTTTCCCTAAAATTCATGATATTTTTTGCTTTAATTCTCTAAAACGAAAGATTTTTAAACCATTCGGAATATATACATGAACCAAAATCTTAATATTACCAAAGAAAAGAAAAACCCTTGCCAAAACACGATCAACCGCACAGATTATAGTTCATGAATCGCCTTCTTTCTTTTTTTTCTCTTCTTGCTCTCACTTTTTCTACGATGTTTGGCAATGCTGAGCGTGATTTTCATTCTAACAATGGTCAGAAAATCAAGGGTACAGTACAAAAATTTTATGAAGATGGAGACATCTTGTTAAAAAGAAGCAAGGACAACCAACTCTTTCGTGTAAGCCTTGATATTTTCACGGAAGACGATCAAGCTTTTGTTCGAAACAATTTCGCCCCGAATCATGACGCACTCCCTGAATTCCAGCGTCCCCTCTCACCCTCAGTCCTGCAAGCTAATGCAAGGTTTATTGACAGTTTGATTGAGAAAAAGCTGGATTCCTTCAACTTACGCCCCAACAAGATCGCAAGTGAGGAGGTCTTCCTTCGGAGAGCATACTTGAAAGTGATTGGTCGTATTCCTACTTTTGATGAAACCAAAGAATTCCTCGAGGACAGAGACCGTTCTTCTAAGAAATCCGCTCTCGTCGACAAACTTCTCGGAAGCCATGGTTATGTAAGCCACTGGTTCCATTTTTGGGCCGATATTCTTCGTGCGAAAGAAAATTTAGGCAATCGGGTCTCGGGTAGACCTTACATGGATTACATTCGGGAATCTATTGCCACTAACAAACCCTATGATGAATGGGTCAAGGAAATGCTCTCATCTTCTGGTGCCATGTGGGAAAGAGGCAACGGTGCGGTTGGATATTTTGTCCGTGACCGCGGAATGCAGCTAGACAATATGTCTAATACGGTTCGAATTTTCTTGGGAACTAGCCTCGAGTGTGCCCAATGCCATGATCACCCCTTCGATCGCTGGACACAAAAACAATTTTATGAAATGGCTGCCTTCACCGAAGGTGCGGGTAACATTAGATTACGAAGTGATGACAACATCAATGCTCTTAATCGGATGTCGAGAGAAGAAGAGAGGCGTCTTGCCCGAGGGGATGACACCGGAGCTTCTCGTCGACTAAGAAATGCTTCCCGAGATATTCGTGAACTTGTGACCACAGGCTTGGCAAGCATGGGCAAGGGTGAAATAAGGCTACCCGACGATTACCAATACGATAACGCCAAACCGAGCCAAAAGCTTACAGCTACTACGATTTTTGGCCTTGCAGCCGAACTTGATGAAAACCTTGAAGTTACTGGCTCCCGTTCCTCATATGCCAACTGGGTAGCATCCGAGTCAAATCCACGCTTTACCACCGTCATTGTTAATCGTTTGTGGAAAGAAGTGTTCGGTTTAGCCCTAATTGAACCACTTGATAATATGTTTGATGATACCATGGCCACTGATCGCACTCTACAATTACATTTGGAAAAAGTGATGGTTGCCCTCGATTTTGACCTTCAGGAGTTTTTACGAATTTTGTACAACACCCAAGCATTTCAGCGTCAAGCTCCCAAGCCTGACTTGATGGCAAGAGATGCTAAAGATACAATCATGCCCCCTGATGTAAAATGGGTACTTGCTGGCCCCAATGTACAGGCTCCCACACGAGGTAGTATTCCCTATTTTTACCAAGGACCGCTCATGGAAAGAATGAGTGGGGAGCAGATCTGGGATTCTCTTGTCACCCTTAATTACCCCGATGTAGATACTCGGCAAATCAAGAGAGATGATAAGTACTCAAATTATGAGCAATATTTAGAATTATCTGGGGAAGAGCTCTTTGCTATTGCGATGAAGCGTGCAGGCTTACAGATCGGTGCGGAAGTCAAAATGCCTGATAAAAATGAGGGCATGGCAGCGAAACTGGGTGAACCCATCAATACCGATTGCCCCCTTAAGCCTGGTCGAGCGATCGATCCCAGCCTAAAGGCACTAAATGAAAAGGGTGAAACCATCGGATTTTGTTGCCGTTCATGTTTGAATCGTTTCAAGGCAAGCCAGCCGACCCCTCCAAGTACAGTGGCTGCGAAGCCTGCCACCAAAAAATTTGGCAACCCAATCAACTCAGACTGTCCGATTAAACCTGGCAGGCCAGTTGATCCATCCCTTCTTGCCTTCAATGACGAAGGGGAAACTGTAGCTTTTTGCTGTCGTTCATGTGTCAACAAATTTAAGCAACAACAAATGCAGCCACCTGCAACTGCGAATATGTCGGCTGCTACAAATCAAGGCTATGGGAATTTTGTGAAGGATCGTAATTCGGTTCGAGCAACCGAAGTTGGATCCCCTGCTCCAAACGGTCATTTAATTCGCGAATTTGGGTCTGCATCCCGCGATCAAATTGAAGATAGCCACAAACAAGCTTCAGTCACGCAAGTCTTAAATCTGCTTAACGGTTATGTTGAAGAATATCTTCTCAAGAACGATAAAGTTCCCATCCTTAACCTTGTCAAAGAAGGTAAAACCGTAGATTCCAAAATAAATAATGCATTTCTTGCTGTGTTGAACCGGGAACCTTCCAGTTCTGAACTCCGCAATTTTAAGGACGCAATTCGTTCTAGTGAATTCCCCGAAAAAGATCTCATCTGGGTACTTGTTAACAGCCACGAATTCCTCTTCATACAATAATTTGAAATTCAAACATTTAAACATAAAAATAAAAAGGTTATAATATGAATCCATCAATCAACTCAATTGACGAACTCGGTCGTAGAGAATTTATTGCAAATGCAGCAAAAGCTTGCCTCGGAGTAGGACTGATGCCAATGGCAGGATCATACATCCATAACAGCGTTAAAGCACTCACTCCTGGTGCTAGGCCAGCTACCGCCCGACATGTGATCTATTTAAATATGTCTGGTGCTATGTCACACCTAGACACTTTCGGACCTCAGGTGAATAACCCAGAGATAATGGGCGATGTGAAAACGATCCCAACGAGTGCGGATGGCGTTATTCTATCTGAGAATCTTCCCCTCACTGCCAAGCATATGCACAATGCTGCAGTCATCAAAACGATGGTGACAAGCCAGGGTGCTCATGAACAAGCAAGTTATTTGATGCATACGAGTTACCTCAAACGCGGCACCATTGTTCACCCCACTTTTGGAAGCTGGGTCTCAAAACTTTCCGGTCCAATTAACCGGACCATTCCTAGAAATGTAAAAATTGGTGGGGGAAGAGGAAGTGCTGGATTCTTGGAAGCAGAACACGGAGCCTTACCCATCGGTAACCCTAAGGAAGGCCTAGCCAACAGTACAATGGCTGACTATTTGGACCACGAAAAATTCGGAAGCCGTATATCCATGGCTGAAAAAATGAATGTCAATTTTACAGCTCAATACAACCAAAAGCAAGTTAGAGCCTATTCCAAATTATACCAAGATGCGGTCAAATTAATGAACAGCGAAGACTTGAATGCTTTTGACATTACACAGGAGCCTGAAGCCATGCATGAACTTTATGGCACCACTAATTTTGGACAGGGATGTCTGTTAGCTCGTCGTCTCATTGAAAATAAAGTTCGTTATGTTGAAGTTTCCCGCGGTGGTTGGGATACTCACGACAACAATTTTGAAGCCGTTGCCAACAATTGTACTGACATTGATAAAGCATTAAGTGGATTGCTCATTGACCTTGAAATGAGAGGTCTCTTGAAAGAAACTCTCGTTGTATTAACATCAGAATTTGGTCGTACTCCCAACATTAATGGTCGTGATGGTCGTGACCACTGGCCATACTGCTTTACCGCATTCATGGCAGGTGGAGGTGTTAAGGGTGGTATAACCTATGGTGAAGTCGATAAAATTGGTCGTTCTCCGATTGCTGGTAAACCGATCAAGCCAGAAGATTTAAATGCTTCTATTGCCTACCTTCTTGGATTACCTTTGAATGATGTTCAATATTCCCCTTCAGGTCGTCCTTTTACAATAGCACACAAAGGCGAACCTCTTTTCGATGTAATCGCCTAGAGGTTAGTGAGATGATTAATGATTAAGAAAAGCCTCTTTTTATTCTGTTCCTTAATCATTTTCACTTCACTTGTCTGTGCAAGTGAACCCTTTAGAATATTCAAAACACCTCAAGGCCAGTCTCTGGAGGGTCGTGCAGTTGGCTACGAGGGTCAAACTTTCATCCTCGCTGACAAGTCTGGTAAACTGGTTCAGGTACCTTTAAGGGCATTATCGGTCGAAGATCAAACTTATTTAATCAAAGCTGCTCAAGCTAACAAAATACCTAGGGGCAGACCATCCTCGATCCCTCCCCCACCTTCACAAATAACAACACCCTCTGCTGAGTCCAGTGAGGTAGTTTCTAAAGAGGTTGATCTTCTTTTAGATGAAAAACCTACTGATATAGTTCATAAGCCCCCCGCTCCCAAGAAGGTAACTTTTCGACCCGGTTCCTTTTTTGGTCATGTCCCAGTACCTCTTGGGGTAAGTCCTGAAGAGGCACTCGCCAAAGCGGTTGGTGCAAAGCCCAAACCTGGTGAAGCCATTGATTTCGATCGACATGTTTTGCCCATCCTTAAAGAACGCTGTAATAGCTGCCACCATGCTCCTTTTGATAGGTCAGGTAGACTAGTTAATCCAAAGGCGAGCCTACGGTTTGACACATTTGCCCAAGTTATGAAGGGTAACTTAGATGGTCCAGTGGTGGTGGCAAATGATCTTGAGAAAAGCCGTCTTTACTCCGTGCTCAACCTGCCTGAAGATGATGACTTGTTTATGCCACCCAAAGGTGGTCCCGTGGATGAAGATCAAATCGATATTATTAAAAGATGGATTATGGAAGGAGCAAAACCATCCAAAGATGGAATCTCCGCAACCAAAGGAGGTATACCTGCTCCAGATGAGCCGGTTAGTTTCCACAACCACATCCTTCCTCTTTTCGAACAAAAATGTATGGAATGCCACGGCGCCCCATTTGTAAAAAACAGCAGAACAATCAAACCTCGGGCTGGCTTACGATTAGATACTTATGAATGGGTTTTAAAAGGGAATTTGGACGGTAAGATTGTTACTCCAGGTGATCATACTGACAGCACGCTCCATCGTGTAATTACCCTTGCAGATGATGACCCGGAAATTATGCCTCCCAAAGGTGGTCCGCTTTCGGGAGATGAAATTACTATGATCAAGAGATGGATTTTAGAAGGTGCATCTGAACAACCTGCCGCGGAAGCTGCGGACCCAAATGCTCCTCCAAAGGTTAAGAAAGTTGAGACCGTTGCAGCCATCGTCGATAAAAAAACCTCTATTCTTGACCAACTCGCCAAACGGGCTTCAACTCCCTCCAAGTCTTCCCTCCTGGCAGCCGAGAAAACTGGGGCACTGGTTCGTCAGTTAGCAGAAAAAAGCCCATTGGTTCGTGCGGAGTTTTCGTCTTTTGCCAGCGAAGTTAAAGATGAGAATCTGGGTGCTTTTAGTGGAATAAAGAATAACATCTCACATTTGGATGTTTCCAGAACAAAGATTACAGACCGCTCCATGTCCCTTGCTGGTAGTTATCCTAACCTCAATTGGATTAGCCTTAGAAACACCAAAATTACGGACAATGGTTTAACTCAACTTACCAAATTACAATTCCTTCAGTATATCAATCTGTCAGGTACTCAAGTGACTGATAAATGTATCAGTACACTGGCTTCAATGAAATCACTGAATGAAATTTATCTATGGAATTCACAAGTTACTGAATCTGGAGCCAAAAAACTTAGGGAATCTCTTCCTGACGCCAAAATTATATTTTAGATTCTTCCTTTTTTCACCTGTTCTAAACAGTATCAGGAATTTTCTCTTGAGTTGTTCTAAACGCGGATTGCTGTTAGTATAGAATTGAATGTTGTTAATCTCATTAAACATATAAAGCGGGTGAAGAGAAAATTTCAGATTGACGAAATTCGATCGGAGTTTCCGATTTTGCAAAGAAGTAATCGTGGTAAACCTATTGCTTATTTAGACAATGCGGCTTCTTCGCAAAAGCCGCATTGTGTGATTGATTCGGTCGCAAAGTATTATCAGAATTTTAATTCCAATGTTCATCGCGGCATTTATGAACTCGCAGAGGATGCCGAGAAATTATATGCATCTTCAAGGCAAAACATCGCGAGTTATCTTTCTGTTCATCCGAATGAAATCATATTCGTCCGCGGTGCTACGGAAGGATTAAATTTAATTGCCCATTGCCTTGGGCGTGCGAAATTAAATGCAGGGGATATTGTAATCCTTTCGGACATGGAACACCACGCGAACATTGTTCCATGGCAAATGATCTGTGAGCAACTGGGTGCCAAGATCGAGGTTGTCTCCATTCTTCCGGATGGAAGCTTGGATATGGAAAAGCTTGAAGAACTTCTTCTGCTAGAAAACTCGAAGATTCTATCCCTTTGTTCCATTTCAAATACCTTGGGAACCGTAAACCCAATCAAAGAAATCACAACAAAAGCCCATAAAAATGGTACCTTGGTAGTCATTGATGGTGCTCAAAGTATCCCTCACGAAAGGCCTGACCTAAAGGATTTAGATTGTGATTTCTTTGTATTTTCGGGCCACAAAGTTTTCGGGCCGATGGGCATTGGCGTTGTTTATGGTAAATCAAAGCATCTAGAGGGCTTACCCCCTTATCAGGGTGGTGGAGATATGATCGACCAAGTCAGCTTTAAGGGTACTACTTTTGCTCCATCTCCACAAAGGTTTGAGGCGGGCACTCCCAATGTGGCTGGAGCAATTGGACTAGGTGAAGCAATCCAATTCCTTTCCCAGTTTGATATGCGAGAGATTCATGAGCATGAAATGAATTTATTGAAATCTGCCCGTGAAGATCTTTTGAAAATCAATGGTTTTAAAGAACACGGGACGACTTTGGACAAAGCGGCTGTTTTGTCTTTTTCTATTGAATCAGTCCATCCTCATGACTTGGCCTCGATCCTCGACGCTGAGGGTGTTGCAACTAGAACAGGACATCATTGCTGCCAGCCATTGATGGAAAAACTTGGCACTGAAGCTACCGCACGTGCATCTTTTGCATTCTACAACACGGCTGAAGAAGTAGTTCGCTTTACCAAGGCGACCGAAAAAGCGGTTTCTATTCTTAAATAGAAAATATACCTATTCCAACAGCCATGGACTTCGTGCGTTGGCAGTGATTTCTTTATCAAGTTCAATCATACGAGCGTTTAGTTTTTCGACCATTTTAGGATTTTCACTCACCAAATTCTTACTTTCTCCTAGATCAGCAATAAGATCAAAGAGCATACTCTCTTCCACCACATTTTGTTTTTTTCTCTTCATCTTTTTCAGGAACTTCCATTTACCCTGTCGAATTCCTTCAATCTCACCTCTTGAGGTATAGTAAAGGAATTCGTTTCTAGGAGATTTTTCTGTCCCCATGAGCAAACCTTTGGCATCTAAACCATCAATCTTATTTTCTGTGGTTAAATTTTGACCAACCATAGATGCAAAAGTCGGAAGTAGATCAATCGTACCCAGAAGCTCGGTTGTAATCGAGCCCTTGGGTATACCAGGACCACGAATAACAAACGGAACTCTTTGCCCACCTTCAAAAGTGGTACCTTTTCCATCGCGTAAAGGACCGGCAGAACCTCCATGGTGGCGAAAAGACAGCCAAGGTCCATTGTCCGTGGTGTATATCACATAGGTTTTTTTCGCTATTTTAAGTTCATCGAGTGTGCGGAGGATTCTACCAACTTCTGCATCAATATGTTCGATTGTATTAATATACGCATTTTTAGGATCTGGGTCCCGTACTTCGTCTGGTACATATAATGGAATGTGTGGCATGGAGTGGGGAAGGTATACAAAAAATGACTTTTCGGCATTCTTACGGATGAAATTAATCGACTTGGTTGTACATCTTCTGGTTATCGTTCTTTGGTCTACCGGTAACTCGATCATTTTATCATCCTCAAAGAGCGGAGTTTTCCATTTGGTTAAGGTCGACCCAGGGTCCGCCCAAAGAATATCCATTCCATCTGCTCCCCCCTTAGGCTTTCCTTTATTATCGGGATAATTCATATCATTGGAGTAAGGGATTCCATAATAGGTATCAAAGCCATTTGAAACCGGGAGAGTCTCTCGGTGATGACCAAGATGCCATTTACCAAAACAAGCGGTCGCATAACCCAGAGATTTAAAATAATCACCCATGGTATATTCACTCGGGTTCAGTCCTTTCTTGGAGGCAGGAAATAGAACATGCTGATGCATCCCTACCCGCTTAGGATAGCAACCGGTTAAAAGTGCTGCCCGTGAAGGTGTACAAACCGGAGATGCAACCATGAAATTGGTAAGCTTTCTTCCTTCTTTTGCAATACGGTCAATATTTGGCGTCTTTATTTTGGTTGAACCAAAACATGACAAATCCCCATAACCTTGATCATCAGTGAAAATAAGAATGAAGTTCGGTTTTTCAGCCAAGCAAAAACTGCCAAAGATCAAGAGGGAGCAAATATAAATACTAAATAATTTCATCCCAAATATTGACTATAAGATGCTAATTTCAGCAAGTATATTAACCAGAGTTCATACTTTTTTTTCAATGTGTTAGGACTTCATGGTTGATTGAAATTCATGGGAGAATAAAAGGTACAGCATCATGAAAAAAAATATAAATTTAATTTTCTTACTTATTTTAAGTAGTCCTTTTTGTTTTACCTTGGTGGGGAAATCAAATTTCTCCAAGCAAACCATCGACTTGGGTTTAGTGGTTACTGACCTCAATCAATCCCTGAAGTTCTATAAAGAGATTATTGGTTTTCAGGAGATCACTGGTTTTGAAGTTAAAGGTTCCTTTCCAAAAAAAGTTGGCTTAAGCGATGGAGCTCCTCTTGATATTCATGTTCTTGTCCTTGGAGAAGATGAAAACGCTACAAAACTCAAACTTATGCAGGTAAAGTCAAAGAAGAAAACCCTCAAAATCAAACAGCCTTTCATTCACACGGTTGCTGGCTTCTCGTATATTACTGTATTTGTTGAAAATGTTGATCTTGTTTGGTCCAATGCTTCTAAACTTGGAGTTTTGGCATATGCGGAAAGCCCACAAGTTTTACCTGCAGGTTTACCTCAAGACATCTGCCTTTTGATGTTAAAAGATCCGGATGGAAATTTCGTAGAAATCGTAGGTCCCAAAACAAAATCCTTAAAATAAATTTGGAAAATACAGGAAACTGGATGGCATGAAAAACCTACAGAGGTAAGAATAAATCCATCCTCGTTGGTAAGACTTTTTTGAGCAAATGGTACTGCTATTTCGGTTTTGCACAAGATGTACGTTCTCATTTTTATGGAAGTAATTATTATTACAGAATTGAAGCACAAATGTCCTAAACATGGGTTTGGAATCCATTGGCATTCATATATACTTCTCTGCTATATTTCTTATTCTTTTTTTCAACCAAATTGGTACAACAATTAATTTAAATTTCCATATTTGAAACCTATAAAACTTCATCTTCTTTTTGGCGAAGAAATGACAAAACTAGACAAATTTAAATCAGTAGATAATAACCAAGTTCCTTCTAGTAATTCCAACCAGAAGGAAAGCGTTCCATCACCTTTTATTCAACTTTTTGGTCGACATGACTTCATCTTGCCTAACAGAGTTGCAAGCAGGACTTATCAATCATCCGACCTGCCCACGATTTTGTTCTTGTGCAAAAGAGGTATGTCCCGGTCTCCCCTTGCTCAGGAAATAATGAGAGACCTACTTCAAAGGTCCTCTTATTTTGGCAGGATTAGGGTTTCCTCTAGAGGGGTGAACATTGTTTACAATGATTGTTCTGTCGACGGTCGGATGCAGTCGTACTCTTCCAAACTTGATTTAATTCTCCATGGTACATCCAAGTTTGCCACGGTTCCTGATTTGGCAAACGCGTCTCTGATTATAACCATGGATGCTGACAGCGAAGATTTTGTGAAGGTTCACAAAAATGCCATCCGTGGTCACACTAGACCTATCGGTATTTTCCTTGCACCTGGCAGTGAGCCTTATATCCAAGATCCCTATGACCGTGGAGAAGATACGGATGTCGATGATCGTTACGAGTCCATTATTGCTTCTACCCAAACCGCCTGCACCAAAATCCTTGCGGTTATTCCCAACTTGGTACTTTAGATGATTGAAAATTAGACCTGATTTTCTTTGTAGGATTAGGCTCTTTTCATTTGGTAGTTGGTACAAAATCCTCGTCTTTTGATCAGAAAAAGTTTTTT
>DEYT01000101.1:19663-49108 GCA_002364975.1 Opitutia bacterium UBA3151
ATTATAGCAACCATCCTTTTGGCAGGGATCGTAGTGGGTGCACAGACCTACAAGGACTTTGCCATTCGTCATCATCACACCCTGCAAATTTTAGATTACTTAATTCTAGGAATCTTTGTATGTGAAGCGGTAATCAAAATTTTAGCGGAAGGTAAAAAGCCCCTCAATTATTTCAAGAATCCTTGGAATGCTTTTGATTTTTTTATTGTCAGTGCTTGTTTGTTGGAACCATTCGTTCAAGTTGGAGCTGCTTTTCTCCCAGTTCTTCGACTGGCAAGAATACTACGGGTCCTTCGTTTGGTAACTGCAATTCCAAAGCTCCAGCTTCTAGTCTCCTGCTTGCTGAAAAGCCTTCCTTCCATGTTTTATGTGAGCATTTTGCTTTTCTTGTTATTTTATATCTACGGCACGATGGCGGTATTTTTTTACGGAGACAATGATCCCATTCATTTCCGTAATTTACAGACTTCGATTCTCTCTCTTTTTAGAGTGGTTACCCTAGAGGACTGGACCGATGTAATGTATATCAACATGTATGGTTCAGATCAGTATGGGTATTCACAGGAGGATATAACTCATTGGTCTCCTCTTTCTTCCGCTTCACCTATAGGTGCCGCCCTATTCTTCGTAAGTTTTGTTTTGATCGGGACCATGATTGTTCTCAATTTAGTAATTGGAGTGATTATGAACAGCATGGAAGAATCAAATGCGGAGATGGCAATCCGAATGGAACTTCAACGCCGGAAATCGAACCCCCAGCCGCTCAGGGATAGCATGCACGATCTTCATGCCGAGATGGAAAAGATTTCCAAAGAAATGTCTGTCATCAAGGCCAAGCTTGAAGAGAAAAGAGAAGCAAGCCACTAATCTCTCGACTATCGAAAAAGCGTATTTTTCGGAATTTAACCTAGGGTCTACTCAGGAATGCTGTTTTCTTTGCTTTAGTCTTTGGCAAACGGCAGTCAGGGCAGACACAAAATAATCCATGATCCTCGGTATCGTAAATCCATTTCGTTTCATACCTGTAAGGGCTGACTTTTGAAATATCCAAGGATTTCCATCCATCTTCCTGTTTTTTCAAAGTACGAAGATAGGACTTGGCTTCATAGTATGATTTAAATTTTTGATCATCCACGGAATACTTCCAAGTTGCTTTTTGCATTTTTGGACAACCTGAAAAAGAAATATGGTTTAAGATTACTAGGCAGAAAAGGATGCAGATGAATACTTTCATATCTAAACTAATTATATAAATAAAAAAAAAGCAAATTGTTGAATCATAATTTGTTGTAAAAGAATCGAAAAATTGAATCCATTGGTTAACCCATGATGATTCTTCCTCTTCTGCTTTCCTTTTGCCATAAAATAGAAAATAGACATCATAAACAATTCGAACAATTATGGCCGACGACGACATTAAGTACGACTTTACTTCCATCGAGAAAAAATGGCAGGATTTTTGGGATCGCGAAAAAATCTTCCTCGCAGAAGATCAATCAGATAAGCCCAAGTACTATGCCTTGGATATGTTCCCCTACCCTTCGGGTGCCGGTTTGCATATCGGACACCCGGAAGGCTACGTAGCCTCTGATATTTTGGCGCGCTACAAAAAAGCCTGCGGGTTTAATGTTTTACATCCCATGGGTTGGGATGCCTTTGGCTTACCCGCTGAGCAATATGCCATCAAGACAGGTACTCATCCATCCGAAACCACCCAAACCAATGTCGACAACTTTCGCCGGCAGATCAAAAGCATTGGATTTGCCATCGATTGGGATCGGGAAATCAACACCACCGACCCGCATTATTACCAATGGACCCAGTGGATCTTTCTCAAACTCTTTCAGAGAGGCCTCGCTTATGTGGATGAAAAGCCAGTTTGGTGGTGCCCAAACCTTCGGGCGGTCTTAGCCAACGAAGAAATTGTTGATGGTAAATCCGAAGTTGGCGGACATCCGGTGGAACGCAAGAACCTCCGCCAAGTGGTTCTTCGAATTACTGCCTACGCAGATAAGCTCCTAGCGGGCTTGGAAGATTTGGATTGGCCCGACTCCACCAAGCGCCAACAGAAGGCATGGATCGGACGATCCGAAGGGGCTGAAGTTCAGTTCCCCATTCAAAGTAAAGACGAAAAACTTGAAGTCTACACCACCCGCCCGGATACCCTATTTGGAGCAACCTACATGGTGGTAGCCCCGGAACATCCCCTTCTCGGGGAACTGGTGGTTTCCGAGAAAGCCGAAGAAGTGAAAGCTTACATCGAGGCGGCCGCGAAAAAGAGTGATTTGGACCGGACCGATCTCGCCAAGGACAAATCCGGTGTCTTTACCGGAAGTTACTGCCTCAATCCGGTGAACGGAGAAAAAATTCCAGTTTGGGTGGCCGATTATGTCCTGATCAGCTACGGAACCGGAGCGATCATGGCTGTCCCGGCTCATGACGAGAGGGATTTCGAATTCGCGGAAAAGTTCAGCATTCCGATTCAGCGGGTGATCGCACGAGCGGATGGCGATGAGGAAAAAGCCAAACTTCCCTATTCCGGTCCGGGAGTCATGGTCAACTCCGGTGAGTACGACGGAATGGATGCAGACCGGTGCAAAGCCGAGATCATCAGCAAACTCGAATCCAAGGGCCAAGGCAAGGGGGCGGTCAATTACAAGCTCAGGGACTGGATCTTCTCCCGCCAACGCTACTGGGGGGAGCCGATCCCCTTGGTTTGGGTTTCTTTGGAAGATTTCGAAAAGGCTCAAGCCACCGAAGGCATCCTTCGCGATCTTCTTCCCAGCGACCCCGTCACCTCCGAAAAGGACGGAGTTACTCTCTACGCCCTGCCCCTGCCTGCTTCCGAGTTGCCCCTCAAACTTCCAGAGGTTGAGAACTACCAACCCGCAGGTACCGGAGAAAGTCCCTTAGCCACCATCACGGACTGGTTAGATATATGGTTTGATCTCCAATCCGGAAAATCAATTTCCCGCACCGAGTCTAAACCCGAGGGCGAAAACTGGGTGCCCGCCACCCGCGAGACCAACACCATGCCCCAATGGGCCGGTTCCTGTTGGTATCACCTCCGCTACCTGGATCCGAAAAACTCGGAAAGTCTGGTTGATCCGAAAAAGGAAGCCTATTGGGGAGGGCCGGACTTTTACATCGGCGGAGCGGAACATGCGGTACTTCACTTGCTTTATGCCCGCTTCTGGCATCGATTCCTTCACGACGAAGGCATACTCGCTCATCCCGAACCCTATAAGAAGCTCTTTCACCAGGGTTTGATCCTCGGAGAGGATGGAAATAAAATGTCTAAAAGTGTGGGTAATGTGGTTAGCCCAGATGTCGTCATCGAAGGGTATGGAGCCGATTCCCTCCGCCTCTTTGAAATGTTTCTTGGCCCCCTAGAAGCAGTCAAGCCCTGGAGTGAGAAAGGGATCGAAGGAGTTCACCGCTTTCTTCGCAAGGTTTACCGGGAGTGCCTCCGTGCGGATAAGCACCTTGATGAAGAGGAAACAAACAAGGAAACCCTCAATCTTCTTCACGAGACCATTCTCAAGGTGACTGAGGCCATTGAGGATCTTCGTTTTAATGTCGCAATTTCGCAATTGATGATCCTGATCAATCAATTACAAAAAGTTAAGAATTATTCATTGGATACTATCAAAACCCTGCTTCAATTACTCGCTCCTTTCGCTCCCCACCTAGCCGAAGAACTTTGGGAAAAATTAGGGAGTAAGCCATCCGTCGTTATTTATCCATGGCCAGTGCCTCGCAAGGAATTACTGATCAGCGAAGAGATCACCATCGTCTTTCAGGTAAATGGAAAATTACGGGGCAAGGCCCAGTTCCCTCAGGACATAGACAAGGAATCGGTGATCTCAGCTGCCAAGGCAGATGCCAAGGTGCAAACTTTTCTCGAAGGGAAGGAAATCGTCAAGGAAATCTATGTGCCGGGCAAACTGGTGAACTTGGCTGCAAAATGATAAATCTCCTGTAGCATGTCTCATTTCCTACCCGATGACTTTGATTCCAGCAAAACGCTGGCTTTGATTGCCGGTCAGGGGATCTACCCGCAGTTACTCGCTGCAAGAGCAAGAAAAGCAGGCATATCCCTTAGCTTGATTGAACTCAGAGGCGAAACTTCAACCGAGTTGATTAACTCCTTTCCAGAAAATCAACGCTCTGCAGTCAAGGTCGGGCAGGTTGGAAAACTTCTGAAAGAATTAAAGAAATTGGATGCCAAGTATGCGGTGATGGCAGGACAAGTAACTCCTGGTAAACTCTTCAAACGCCTCCATCCCGACCTAAAAGCCATTCGTATGCTTGCCGGACTGGATCGCAGGAATGCGGAAACCATCTTTGGAGCAATTGGAGACGAAATTGAAAAAGCAGGGGTTCATCTACTCGATGCCCGGGTCTTTATGGAGGAGGATTTGGCGGAAGAAGGAGTTATGGTTCAAGGGAAAGATAAAATTGAACCTGAACACCTCAAGCACGGGGTCGAAATCGCTCGTGAAAATGCCCGCTTGGATGTGGGTCAGGGAGTGGTTGTCAGCCGGGGAACCGTGCTAGCGGTGGAAGCTTTTGAAGGAACCAACCAGATGCTCGAAAGGGCGGGGAAATTTGGAGCCAAGAATTGCCTGTTCGTCAAACTGTCTAAACCCAAACAAGACACCCGCTTCGATGTCCCCGTCTTTGGCCTGCAGACTCTCCAGGCGATGAAGGATGCGGGCATTGTAAATGTGGCTTTGGAATCAGGCTCGGTTTTACTATTGGAGAAGGATAAAATACTCATTGAAGCCAAAAAACTCGGCATTGGGCTGGCGGGAATCCTAAAATAGGGAAAATTCATTCCAAGGTTGGATTTGGTTTGATTCCTATCCTTGGGTTTATTCCTACATCGAACAGGATTGGATTTATTTCTATCCAACTTCATCCACCCTAATGGTTTACGGTTCCAAGGATCAAGTTTGGCGAGAAATGGTTAAGGAAAACTCTTGCAATTTTCTCAGTCTTCCGATTGTCCTCCCCCGTGCAGTAAGATTTCTGGTTACTATTGGGTATTGTATGAGGATTTTTGTCCAAGTCCCTGAAAGTATTTCATTTTTTCCTGTCCAAAGGTTATATAATTTGTGATTATTTTGTAATAAATCTGTTTGCCCAAAAAATGCCCAATATTCCCACCCCTTACGTGATTCGAAGGTTTATGGAAAAAGTGATGAATAGATCCCCAGGTAAATTCTTGCTTGCCTGCTTATCAATGGGGTCCATTGCTCCTTCCTCATCCTTATTTGGGGTACATGCATATTGGAGTTTTCAAACCGATCAAGCGGGTGGGACTTACTCGAATAATATCACCATAAATACCTTTCCTGATAGTGTTCCAACTTTTACTGCTACTGGAAGTAGTCTTACAAACTTGAACAATTATGGATCCACATTTACGGCCCCGGATTCTACTGTCTGGCAACCTGGGAAAGCAATAGCTTGGAATGGAAAAAATGGATCCAATGGAAATTCATTTCAAGTCGAGATAAATGCGACCCGATTGAAGGATTTTTCGATTCGATTCAAATTTAGGAATAACAGCACCATGAGTTCAGGCAGTTTAATCCAAGCATTCAGTTCAGTTGAATATAATATTGGAAATGGGTTTAGTTCCGTCCCTTATGCCGCTCTAAATCTTCCAAATAATACGGGTTGGAATAATGTATGGACCATGGATTTATCTTCCCTTTCTGAAATCGAAGCGACGGAGAGCCTAGTTCTCAAGTGGAGCTTACCCGATTTTGAATCCACTGCAGAAAATACCCAGCTTAGAATTGATGACCTTGAAATTACCGCCTCGGTCATTCCACCCTTGAGCAATTCTACGGTGATCAGTATCACCAAGACTTCCAATGCTCAACCCAATGGATATACTTATCCGGTTGCCATCGAGGTGCCCACTGGGATATCTACCCCGATGCCAGTCGCGATCGTTTTGCACGGCAGGAGGGGTACTGGTCAAGGCTCAATCAATCAATTTAGGAATACTCTAGACAATCATATTTTGGTGGCCCCTTCGGGATATTTGAAGTGCTGGAACATCACTGAGGAACCATCCGATCTTCCAGATATTGAATTTCTTGGTGAATTAATCACCCAAATTAAAACCTACCCTAATGTAGATGCCACTAAAATTAGAATTGTGGGAACTTCGAATGGCGCGGGCATGGCCAACCGGGTATTTGTAGAAATTGATGACCCCGGAATTGATATCATTTGTCCAATCGTGTCCCAACTTCACACAGGAAATTATCGAAATGGAAACTTTTACTACCCGAGCAACGAGCAAAATACCGGGGCGGCATTTGGGGAAAGCAAAGGGTATGACACTCAAAAGAATCCGGCAACCGGTAGAAGAATTCTAGCGATTACGAATACCAATGACGGAAGTATTCCCTATACTGGGGGTCGGAAATTTGGAACCGACTTCCTACATTCGCAAGATGCTGCTTTTGCGATGGCGACTAGCCAAGGATTCACCGGTTCCCAATTGCCCAATGATGCTGGGGTCGAACTTTATTCAGGAATTGCCAAGTATTCCTACCTCAATGAACAAGTGGTGCACATCAAGGGAAGTGCCGGACACACCCTAGACAACAATTTAAAAACAATCCTCCGCGAATTTTTTGATCGCCCCCCTCCTCCTGCAACTCCGACTTCTTTGATTGTTTCGGCAACTGGCACCGAACAAATCAATTTACAGTGGAATGATAATTCAGAGGATGAAATTGGATTTGTCATTCAAAAGAGTGCAACTGGAAATTCAGATTGGACGGTGTTCAAAACTTTACCTGCTAATACCGTGATTGCATCAGATATTGATGTCGATAAAGGAGAGACTTGGTACTATCGGGTAAAAGCAACCCGAGCGGACGGGGATTCAAGCTGGTCAACCATGAAAAGTGCAACCGTTCAGAGAAGCCGACAACTTCCAGTTTCCAAATACAATGTATTGTTCATAAATATCGATGATTTGAAACCAATGATTGGCTCCTTTGGAGATACCAAAATTAAAACCCCGAAGATGGATCAACTGAGTTCCACTTCCCTGAATTTTACCAATGCTCATTGCCAGCAGGCAATTTGTACCGCCTCTCGGGCTTCTTATCTTACTGGATTACGCCCGGATAGTACCAAGGTATGGGATTTAAGAACTCATTTGAGGGATGTAATTCCAGATGTGGTCACCATTCCTCAACATTTTAAGGAAAGTGGATACAACAGCCATGGAATTGGCAAAATTTTTCATGGTACAACCATCGCCATGCAGGACGGGGAAAGATCGTTTGATTCCTGGGAAAAGGGATCTTCGACCTTCCGATACCATGAGCCCAGTCATGCGGCTATGGAGGATAATAAAAACTCCCCCCTTCCCGCCACCGACAAAGGAGAATTTCTCCGGGACGGAGTTACCCCCGTTGGGGACTCCGATTATTCTGCTGGGGTGATCGCAGAATTAGCAAATTCTAAACTCGCCCAATTAAAAAATGATTATGAAAATAATTCGAAACCTTTCTTTCTCGGTGTCGGTTTTTACAAACCCCACCTTCCCTTTACTGCTCCCAAGAAGTATTGGGATTTATACGATCCCGAAACCGACATTGACCTAACTGGATATGATGGCATCAAAAAGATGCCCACGGATGTCAATGAATTTGCCGCTCCCTATGGTGGAGAACAAAGCGGTTACAGTGACATCGATGATCCCCCTAGTGCAGCACAAGCTAGAAGGCTGACTCATGCATACATGGCCTGCGTCTCCTATGTGGATCAACAGGTCGGGAAAATCATTGATGAACTAGATCGGCTCGGACTAGCAGAAAGTACCATCGTTGTGCTCTTCGGAGACCATGGATTTCACCTCGCCGACCACGGGGCATTCTGGGCAAAACATTCCAATTTTGATAATGCCACCCGTACCCCACTGATCGTACGGGTTCCGGGAATGCAAAAAACAGGGAACTACCATACACCAGTCGGGTTAGTGGATGTTTTCCCCACCTTGGTTGATCTTTGTTCACTACCCTACCCCAAGCAGCCCAATGGATTATTCTTGGAAGGAACCAGTTTACTTCCCCTCATCGAAGATCCGAGCCAACCCTGGAAAAAAGGGGTTTTCAGTCAATACCAACGACGAATTTGGAAAAAAAATAGTGCCGGTGATACGGTTGACATCGCCAATCCCGGAAATGGAATTGGGTATTCGATTCGTACGAAACGCTATCGCTACACCGAATGGTGGAGAACCGAAACCACCAATCAGGATTCAAAAGGTAATTATACGGATCGAGATGTAAAACTTTTCAATTCCCCGGAAATGATCGAATTGTATGATTATGATGACGACCCCAAAGAGACTACTAATTTAGTTAATGACCCTAATTATTCTATTGTTGTCTCTGAGTTGTCAGCGGCATTGGCTGGGGGAGATGGCTGGTCAACGGTTGCGGCGGCTCCAGCTGCTCTTCCTAGTTATGCCCTTACCATAAACTCTGGCAATGGGGGGAGTGTGAATGCAGGTGGAAATTTCGAACACGGAACCAATGCCTCGATTATTGCAAGCCCTGATCCAGGTTATTCTTTCACAGGTTGGACGGGAAATGGAATCTTGGATTCAAACCTTTCCAACACTATCGTAAATATGAGTGAAGACCGAACCGTGAATGCTTCCTTTTCGATCCAACAATTCCCATTAGTCCTTTCTGCCGGCTCGGGGGGAACGGTTGAAGGAAGCGGAAGTTATTCCTACGGAACCAATGCGACCATCCAAGCAACTCCAACAACTGGATATGTATTCAATGGCTGGACGGGTGGAGGTATTACAAATCCGAACTCCGCAACCACTACGATTTCCATGACTGAATTCAAAGAAGCAAGTGCTGCTTTCATCCTGGACCAATTAGAACTATCTATTATCTCAGGATCTGGAGGAAGTGTATCCGGTGATGGTAGCTATGCCTATGGCTCTTCTCCCACCATAACCGCTATCCCCAAAGATGGCTTCTCTTTTGTCCGCTGGGAAGGTGAAGGAATCACCGATAGTAGCAAACCGTTTACCACGGTTGAGATGACTAAGGATCGTTCGATCACTGCTTTCTTCTCCGAAGAATCTTACCGATTGAATTTGTCCTCTGGTCTTGGTGGTTCGGTACAAGGAGAAGGCACCTTCCCCCATGGATCGAATGCACCGATCGTAGCACTAGCATTCACCGGCTTTACTTTTTCAGGTTGGACAGGTGATGGAGTCGTCGATGCCAACCAAAGCATAACCACAGCGTCGATGACTGAAAAACGTGCCATAACCGCTTCCTTTACCCAAAACATTTATTCGCTTAGCTTTGCTTCATCGAAAAGAGGTTCCCTTCTAGGCGAGGGCTCTTTTGCCCATGGTTCTAATGCGGAGATTTCTGCGGTTCCCAACGAAGGATATTCCTTTAACGGATGGATGGGGGAAGGAATTGCCGACATTAACTCATCTTCGACGACGATTGTAATGACTTCAAATCGAACCATTTCGGCCTCCTTCGTTCAGAACAACTACCAGCTTCAACTTTCTGCTGGACGCGGTGGAAGCGTTTCCGGATCTGGAAATTACTCCCATGGAGAAACTGCTCAAATCTCGGCAACTGCTTTAGACGGTTACACTTTTGTTGAATGGACCGGAACCGGAGTGGCGGATTCGAATTCATCCTCTACGTCAGTATTCATGGATGGTTCACGCTCCCTTTCAGCAACTTTTAAAATCAAGAAATACCGATTGGATGTTATTGCTGACTACAGTGGTGCCAATACAAGTGGTAGTGGAATGTATGACCACGGAAGTCTGGTGCCCATCAATGCGATTCCAACAAACGGATTTGTTTTCAATCATTGGAGAGGTGAAAATATAAGCGAATCAAATTCTTCCTCCACCACCCTAATGATTACAAAGGATCAAAATATTACGGCTCACTTTTCGCCCAAAGTAATCGAGCAAAATATTCTTTCCATTGGTTCCTCCCCAACTTTTTCTGGAACCACAACTGGTTCGGGTAGTTATGAAAACCAAAAACTGGTGTCAATTACAGCGCATCCTATGGATGGATTTTCTTTTATTGAATGGATTGGGGAAGGCATTACAGATTCATATTCCTCCAGCACCCAAATTATCCTCAATCAAGATTCAAATATAACCGCACTTTTCTCGCTTAATTCTCACAAACTTGATTTGGAAACTGAAGGAGGTGGAAGCCTAAATGGTGCCGGTACTTATTTTCACGGTAGTGAGGTAGAAATTATTGCCACACCCGAAAATGGTTATTCCTTTACTAAGTGGGTCGGCACTGGAGTCATGAATCCTCTGAGCGAAAAAACTTTTATTCAAGTTGATCAAAATCGGAGTTTACAAGCAATTTTTACGAAGAAAAATTTCTCCCTAGTATTAAATGCTGGAACGGGTGGAATGGTCAAAGGATCTGGTACTTTTCTTTATGGAAGCTCAGTAAATATTGAAGCGATACCTAATACGGGATTTAAGTTTATTGCCTGGCAAGGAAATGGGATTCCAAACTCTTATTCTGCTTCGACAAGCATATACATTACTGAATCTCTCGATTTAAACGCTAACTTTGAAAAACTTAAGGCTACCAGCCTTCCCGACACTTCACATGTTGAGGCTGACTGGTATAAATCGACTTGGTTGGGCTTTTTTTACCAATCCGATTCAGATTGGTTGTACCACCAAGATCTTGGCTGGGTATTTCCAAATAAAGAAAGTGAGAATTTTATCTGGCTATGGTCACCCCAACTGGAGTGGCTATGGTTGGAAAAAACAAGTTTCCCCAATTCTTTTGCTTGGTCATTAACCGAGAACGATTGGATATTCTTTAATTTTAAATCATCACCTCCTAGTTCTTTTCATTACAATGAAGAAGTTTGGAAAACTTTTGATAAAGATCGTGAAGTCAATGTCTTAGAGTCTTTGTTCTAATCTAGAACAAACTGAGAATTTACCCGATTAGGACTTAAGGGTTGTAAAAGATGACTTCTGCCTACGCCGTGCATCGCATTCACTGGTTATATGACCTTCAAGGTCTAAGTGGGTACCCTCGCATTGTTCTTAGTCTTCCGATTTACGGCCTGACAGCAAACGAATGTCGATAGATTCCCGGTTTAATAGGAGTAAGGAAAAGAACCAATGAGACTTCTCGAACGATGCAGAAATCAAACACCCTAGCATATTCAAATTTGGAAATTGGTCAAGTTGGACTTGGAACTAAGTATGAACTGTATGCCTTATCATTGAGAGGCTACGATTATAAATAAAATCATGTTTCTTATTTCCTCGGGTGGAATCGTTTTTCAGAAAATCAAGCAATTCAGTATCTTGAATTTTTACTTCACGAATCAGAAGATATTTCGAAGAATAGTCTTCCAAAATTCCAGACTCCTTGACTATACCCTGAGAGGTCTTTCGTTCGACCACAATCCTGTGGCCCCTGTATTTTTCCAACACAGGCTCCCACGCATTCGGAACCAAATTGGTTAAGCCCGATTTAAGTTCATTGATTTGCTTATCTGAATTCTTCACTTTTGAAATCGTACTATCCTTATTAATTGCACCCAGAATCGCTTGTGAGGCTTGTCCGAAAGCATCTCTTAGCATGTTGTAAAAATTGAGCACCGATCTTTTCATTTTATCTAAGAAACTGGGCCGCCTAATTCGTTCAAGTTCTTTTCTCCAACGGTAACCATCTTGAGTATCCTCATCTGGAGCAGGTCGTAAGAAATAAGGAATCTTATCGACCTCCGAGGGATGAAGAATGTAGGAATTCAACTTTCCTGCTGGTGAATCTTTTGGGCTTTCAAAGTACAATTCCAACCCTTGGGCAAAAACCTGTAAGTTTCCCTTCTGCCAATCGAAGGCTTGGACTGGTAAAATTACTTTGCATTTTTCGAATTTCTTCAAGCAGTGATCTCGTGACTTTCTCTTCAGGGCTGTACCCAGAAGAGCAGAAACAAAAAGCAAAATTAGTGGCAGCCAAAAAGCCAAAGTGTCCATCCTAATATTGCTAGTTTAATTTAATTCAAAAAACCAGACCAATATTAATGAACTTGCCTCATCTTAGATAGCTTGTTTGCATGATTCTTTTAACCCTACCGCCCTTCTTGAAAATCTTTCGAAATTTAACAGCTCTATTCTTTTTCTTTCTCTTTTTAAGTTCGTGTTCCGAGGACTCCGAAGTTCCTGAAGATCCAATCGAGCTTCCTCCAGTTATCGAAAAGGAAGAAATTTCATCGAAAAAGTCTTTTGCCAAGCCTGAATTTCCCGTGGTTTATATCGAAGAGCTCGATCAATTTCAGGAATATTTTAAGGAGCAGCATGAAACCAGTTTCAGCCATGTGCCCAATAAAAACTGGATGAGTTTCACCGCAGGTAAAGATGGGGTTTTGACAAAAATCCTTCTGTTTGGAAAAGCAAATTATCAAGTTTCGGAACATTATGGTTCTGGAATGAGAGGATTTGTCCGGGAATCGAACCCCCAAAAAGGTCCCAGACTAGGTGAGTGGGAATTAACCCGAGATGAGATTGTAAACCAGCTGGCGGCACAAGGTCTCAATGAAACCCAGGCGGGTTGGATAACGATTAGAATGAGAGGCAACATTCCTCAAGAATTAGGAAAAACATATTTTTTAATTTGTAAAGAAATCGATGATGGTAAGCCTTGGTTTGGAGCCTTTTCATTCAGTGAGGGAAATTCATACCTTCCGGGTAGGCACTGGCTTCATCCAGATCATGATTTAGTATTTCGGACTTATGTCGGGAAAACGAGTGAACAAATTGCCAAAGAGCAAAAATCTGCAGCTAATTTCCAACCCGCACAACCGAACACAATTGAAAACATTAGTACTTCACCAGTTTTGCAACCTCCCCCTCCTAAACCTATGATTGATAAAAATCCCTCTGTCGGTCTACCTGTGGAATACAAACCAGCAGTTGAGGTCGATCCAAACAGGATTACTCCTCCCGTTTCACCTCCTGCAAAAAGTTCAAATGTCCCGGAAAATGATCGGGAAGAGCTCGATAATAAGAGCTTGTTCGATCGACTTTTTAAGAAGTCTTCTACCAAGGAGAATTAAATTTCATTTTTGCTATATGGTACCAGGGGGCGGACTTGAACCGCCGACCTTCGGGTTATGAGTCCGACGCTCTAACCGCCTGAGCTACCCTGGCACAAAAGAGTTCATCATGTTTATCTTGTTACTTTAGTCAATGATAAGCTTGGTTAACTTTTACTAACTTTGTTGGTTTCGTCTTTACCATTTCAAGGAAAAAGCAATTATAAATCGTTTCATAAACAGAATATGACTGCACTAAACACCAAAATTCTTCTTATTGATGACGACGCTGAAATTCGCTACTCTCTGGATCGCGTATTATCCCAAGATGGTCATGAAGTGGTTGCTGCTGACTCTGGAGAAGATGGAATTCAAAAAGCAAAAGAATTAAAGCCTAGCTTGATTTTTCTTGATAACCGAATGGGTGGGATTTCGGGAATTGAAACCCTGCAGCATCTGAGATCTGCAGCCCCCGACTCGATGGTGATTTTGATGACTGCCTACGGCACAACCCAAACCGCAATTGAAGCGATGAAACATGGTGCATTTGATTATGTGCTTAAGCCTTTTGATTTGCTTAAACTGAAAGATCTGGTCCGTAAGGCTCTCAAGGCAAGTCGAGATTTCTTTTCTGACTCTGAGGAGTCTTTTGATCTGCTTCTTAACACTGCGGACTATGCAGAGGGTATTGTGGGAAGCGGGGATAAAATGCAGCAGGTCCTGAAGAAAGTTGGGCAAGTGGCTGCTTCGGAAGCCACCGTTATGATTACCGGTGAAAGTGGAACCGGAAAAGAATTAGTCGCACGATGCATTCATCGACATAGCCATCGTTCTGATGGTCGCTTCCACGCTGTTAATTGTGCCGCAATTCCAGAAAGCCTTATAGAAAGTGAACTTTTTGGTCACGAAAAAGGATCTTTTACTGGAGCGACGGATGCAAAGGCGGGTCAATTCGAACTTTGTCACGGTGGCACCTTATTTCTTGACGAAATTGGAGACATGCAGTTAGCAACCCAGACAAAGATTCTCAGGGCTATCCAAGAAGGTGAAATCCAGAGGGTTGGTGCAACCAAAATTAAAAAAGTTGATGTTCGCTTACTTGCTGCCACGCACAAAGACCTGGAAGGTATGGTGAAAGATAAGAGTTTCCGGGAAGATCTTTACTATCGTTTAAATGTAGTAAGAATCGAGACTCCAGCATTACGAGAACGCATGGAAGACTTGCCGGAACTAATTGACTTCATGCTTCAAAGACTAAGTAAAAAATATGGAACCAACGCTTCCGGTATATCGAAAGATGCGGTTCAAGCTTTACGTCATTACAAATGGCCTGGAAATGTTCGTGAGCTTGAAAATATTCTCCATTCCGCATCTGTTGTCTGTAAAGGGAAAAGAATTTTACTTAAAGACTTACCCGAATCTTTACCTGAAATCCACGAGGATTCCTCTTCCGAGAAAACAACTCCAAATATTCCCAATGATACCGTCGAAAGAGATGAATCCAGTACTCTTGATGAAAGATTACAGCCTTCGGTAAAAGATGAAAAGGTTGGGAATTTTGGAAGCAACGAAACTAACACCAGTACACCTGATAACCTAAGTCCCCCACCGACTTCAATTTCACTCAAAGAAAGTTATGATATTGCTTATGCTCACACCCGCAAGTTGACCGATGCCAATCTTTTGGAACTTGTGGAGAAAGAAATGATTCAAAGATCTTTAACAGAAAGCGGAGGAAACCAAGTTAAAGCATCCGCATTGCTTGGAATAACCCGAGCAACACTTAGAAAACGAATCGATGCCTACAGCATCCGATATTAGTAAAGGAATTTGCCTTCTTGCTTTCTATGGTAAATGATGCTCTCTTCTGTATTCCTTTTTTCACGATATGCAAATGGATAGAATCGTACTTACTGGCGTCGGACTAACTTGTCCGCTTGGGAATGAGTTGCACACTTACAGGGATGCTCTCCTTTCTGGTAAAAGTGGGGTTTCTCTTTTCCCTGTCCGTAACATGGGTGAACAACCTGCAGGTGTGTGCGATTTTGATCAAACTAAATACCAAAAGCGCAAGGAAATACGAGTGGGTACGCGTGCGGGAAGTATTGCCATATTTTGTGCCAATGAGGCGATTGCTGCTGCGGGGCTTGACCTCGGGAACCTAGACCCTTCAAGAATTGGTATATACCTTGGCATTACCGAGCATGGAAATGTTGAGACTGAAACCGAAGTTTGCCAATTATTTGATCACTATGACGAGGATGTCAAATATTGGACCCACCATCACAACCCCCGCACAGTAGCAAATAATCCAGCCGGAGAAATAACTGTAAATCTTGGACTTACCGGGCCTCACTATACCATTGGAGCTGCTTGTGCAGCCGGGAATGCTGGGATTATCCAAGGCGTCCAACAATTACGTCTCGGCGAATGCGATTATGCCCTCGCAGGAGGAGTAAGTGAAAGCATCCGTGCTTACGGTATATTTGCAGGTTTTAAAAGCCAAGGTGCCTTGGCTTCTCACGAAGATCCCACGCAAGCAAGTCGCCCTTTTGACCAAGCCCGCAATGGTATTGTAGTGAGTGAGAGTGGATGTATATATGTACTGGAAAGGTTAAAGGACGCCCATAGAAGAGGTGCTCACATTATCGCTGAAGTAGCTGGCTATCGAATCAATTCAGATGGTACGGATTACGTACTGCCAAATCCGGAAAGGCAGGAGGAATGTATGAGGCAGGCAATTGAAAATGCCAAGTTGCAACCCGAGGAGATTGACTTGGTTAGTACTCATGCTACTTCAACTCCTCAAGGTGACGAACAGGAATGTAAGGCTATTCGAAATGTGTTCGGTGAAAGTATTCATACCATGGTCAACAATACCAAAAGTTTTATTGGCCATTCCATGGGTGCTGCGGGTGCAATCGAACTCGCGGGCAATTTACCATCCTTTCATGACGGGTATGTTCACTGCACTTTGAATGTTGATCACCTGGATCCAACCTGTGCTCTCCCCGGTCTGGTTACCGGAAAAGCTGTTGCCAAGCCTGGTGGGGTAAATGTAATCTTAAATAATTCATTTGGAATGCTTGGAATCAATTCAGTTCTTATCTTGAAAAAATTCGATGGCTAAGCTATACCATATATTCATTCATTCATGAACAAAAATAACATTAAACAAATAGTTTTAGACATCATCGCTGAGATCGCCCCGGATGAAGATCTTTCTGGGGTCAAATCTGACATACGACTTAGAGAACAACTCGACTTGGATTCGATGGATTTTCTTGATATTGTTATGGAACTTCGCAAGCAGCATGGTATCGATGTTCCGGAGGCTGAGTATCGCCAGTTGGAATCCTTAGACAGTTCCGCAAATTATTTGCTCCCCAAATTTGAGTCAGGTGCAACTGCCTAGTTAAGCACTACACAACATACCGGGAATTTTTAAGTTGTCCACTGCTTTGCCCAAAACCTCTACGGCAAGCAATCATTATGATGTAATCATCATAGGTGCTGGACTTGCAGGTCTATCTTCTGCGGTAAGACTCGGGATGTTTGGTCTTAAAGTCCTTATATTGGAAAAGCATTTTGTGGTTGGCGGGCTAAACAGTTTTTATGCAAAAGGAGGAAGGAAATTCGATGTTGGACTGCATGCCTTGACCAATTTCCCTTCCGAATCATCAGGGAAAAGCTCGCCACTATTAAAACTTTGTCGACAGCTACGAATTCCCCTTGATTCCCTTAACCTGCTTGAACAATCAAGCTCAAGAATAAGCTTCGGAGAAATCGATTTGTGTTTTAATAACGACTTTGAATTTTTTCTTTCGGAAGTTGAAAAAGTTTTTCCCAAAGAAAAAGATCGTTTTCAGAAACTCCTCTCTAAAATGGTTGAATTCCCTGCCTACTCTGTGGACGCCAAGGAAATTTCTACTCGTGAAATTCTGGGTCAAGAACTTGGGGATAGTCTACTTGCTGAGATGTTACTTTGCCCGACTTGTTATTACGGGTCTGCTCGGGCTAATGACATTGACTTCCCCACATTCATCATGCTTTTCGATGCAATTTTCAAGCAAGGATTAGCTCGTCCCGATCGAGGAATCCGAGCTTTACTAGATCCCCTGACTGATAAACTGAAGGAGCTAGGGGTTGAGAGAAGGATGAATTCCCCAGTAAAGTCAATTCAGACTGATCAGATTCAAGTCTCGGAAGTTATTCTAGAAAATGGAGAGGCATTTACTTCAGATCATTTTATTTCCACTTGTGGTGGATTGGAAACTGAAAAACTTTTGTGTCTTCCTGATACTCCAAGAAGTTTTGATTTAGGTAGGTTCTCAATCATTGAATCTATTTCTGTCTTTGATGGTCATCCAAGAGATTTTGGTTGGGATGAAACCGTGATATTCTTTAACAAATCGGATAAATTCTTTTATGACCAACCAAAGCAGTTGGTGGATTTAAATTCGGGTGTGATTTGTTTGCCCGATAATTACGGACCCATTGACTCTTCTGAAAAGAAAGAAGCTAAATTGCGGGTTACCCATCCCGCAAATTTTAAACTATGGTCGGAATTGAGTGAGCAAAAATATCAAAAAGAAAAATGTTTTTGGGAAGATGTAATTCTTCAAAATGGGCTCAAGTACTTACCTTTAGGTGAGTCAAAATCTGAGCTTTTTAAAAATAGAACCCATCTCACTGACACCTTTACTCCCTGTACTATCAAAAGATTTACCAGCCATGAAAATGGAGCTCTTTACGGTTCGCCCACCAAAAAAAGAGATGGCTCCACTAAGTTCAGTAATCTTTTCATTGCAGGAACCGACCAAGGTTATGTGGGAATTGTAGGGGCAATGCTCGGGGGAATCGCAGTAGCAAACAACCAAATCCTTAGAAACCTCTAACTGCAGGAATTGATTAGTCTCTCTTGAATTTCTGCCAGAATCAAATAAGAAAAATAACCAAGCTTGACCGAGCCTTGCTCATTTTCCATTTCAAAACTGCCGGTTTCTAATTCTTTGTCTTCAATCTCAGATAAAAAGTTTTCTCTAATTGTCAGTCTCAATTCACTTAAAGCCCGGATCAGGTTATCAGCATCCTTCTCATCGACCTGAATATAACCATGTTTGAACCTTGGATCCATGATTACTTTTGCTAAGCTTCTCCGATCTTCAGATGCATCTTCTTGCAAACCCTTTTTCCACGCATCTGAAAAATCTTCATCCGCTAAATTTGGGCAAGGAAAAATAGTATCCCAGGAGCATTTCCCCATAGATCCAAATGCTTCTCTGATCTTTGGAAGAATTGCCCGTAGGATTCTTGAATCAGCCTGTAATTGAAATTCAATCATCTTGCTCCAAAACGGTCTGCAGTTTCCAGCGTTGGAGCTGATACATATAACTTTCTGCCTGTTCTCTCTCCCCTACCCAAAGCACAGATTTTCCTAATTCATGAACTTCCATCATGTGTTTGGTCGCCTTAGTTTCATTATAGCCAAAAACCTTACGAAAAACCATTACAACATAGTTCATTAGGTTTACTGGATCATTTAAAACGATCACTTTCCAAGGTTTATTTGTCGCAATCTCCTCTTCAGTCTTTTCTTCAAGCTCGGGGATGGGTAAGGATAGATTCATAAAATTTAGAATTTTTAAACTTAGGGCAAAAACCTTCGGGGAAAAAGCTCATTTTGACTTTTTTTGTTGGATACAAGCTTGCCTGATGCAATCAAAATTAAGTATAAATATCATATGCTATATGTTCCAACTTATGTAATTGGTGCCTTTTTAATCCTTACTGGTCTATTAGGATATCTAATCCAAGATCCAGGATTGAGCTTAAAACTTAAAGGTCCCCTTGCCAGTGATGCCCAGTTTATTCTCTCGGACGGGGTGGAAAAACACGAAATGGATTTCATCCCTTGCCCAGAATCGGCAGGTGAAAATGTTTGGTGGATCGCGCACAAACTGAATGAAGATCATGCCGGTGTCGTATCACAGAACAATTTCGCCACTGAAAATGGTGCCAATGATAATGAACTTCGATCTTTTTGGTACGCTTCCTCCAGAGGTGAAACCATGGAAGGTTTTCTTCTTGAATCTCAAAAATACAACAATGCTGGAAATGGAGAAAAAATTTCACTGGATTGGACTGAGATCGATGTTAATTCATCCGCTCTTCGAATCATTTACAAAAATGCTGCGGGAAATCCTGGACCGGTATCCCTAACTTCTAACAACTGGGAGAATGTTGATATTGAACCTCCTCTTGAGCCTGGAGATGAACTCCCTTTTTCAAAGAGTTGGACTGCTTTTATACCTGGAATCTTTGGCATATTACTGATCGTACTTGCATGGGGTGCCGAAACTTTACCCAATGCTCGTAAACATATCATGCATGTTGCGGTTTTAATTGGATTAATAGGCTTTGCTGTGAGTACTAAGAAAATCGGTAGTGCCGTGGCAGAAATGAATTGGTTGAAGAATGAACCCTATGGCATTGTCCATGCGTCTATGCTCAAGCCATTATCCATGCTGCTTACTTCAGGCCTACTGTTTATCTTTGTTGTTCTCTGTATAAATTCCTTCATTTCCGCTCGTAAGGAAAAAGCTGCTCAAGCAAAATTGGATGAAGAAAAAAAGAAAAATGTACTCCGAAAAGTAAGGAATAGTAATGCCTCTGCTACGGATGCAATGCCACCTTCAGATAAGAAGGATTCAGCCGAAGAAGACAAGAAGGATGACGAGGGCAAGCGGGACGAAGGTGACAAGAGTTCGGATGAAGGGAACAAGAAAGATGAAGACGACAAGAAGGATGAAGTTATCGATGAAAAAGAAATTTCTTCCCCATCCGAAGACGATAATGAAATTGATTCCGAAAAGAATAAAGATGTTTCTGATTCTGACCCGATAGAACCTGATCTAGAAAAAGATCGTTTTTCCCCGACCAATAATTCTCTTTCCGATGACGATGTTAACGAGAAAGACAACAATTCCGAAGATAATAAAGAGGAAAAGATATCGTTAGACCCCGAAGATTCTTCGGAAGAAGAGGTCTTCGAATCAAAGAAAGACACCGAGGTAGAGAGCCAAGATCACAAAGATTGATCTTCTGTTGTTAGCCAGAATTAGAAGTGGCACACCCGGAGGGAGTCGAACCCCCAACCTCCTGGTCCGTAGCCAGGCACTCTATCCAATTGAGCTACGGGTGCACGCTATACCATAAAAAGGTAATGTATGTTTAAATTCCCGCAAGCACAATCAAGGGCTCGGCTATTAAAATTAGACCTTTCGGAAAACTAGAGATGCATTATGTCCTCCGAATCCGGAGTTGTTACTCATGGCCACATGAACCTCTTCGCTCCTCGATTCGTTTGGAATATAGTCCAAATCGCATTCTGGATCTGGTTCTTCATGATTAATGGTAGGAGGCATTACATTTTCTTGAATTGATTTACAAACCGCAGCGGCCTCAATCGCTCCTGCCGCACCCAAAAGGTGCCCGGTCATAGACTTAGTTGAACTAACCATGAGTCCAGACTTCGCATAATCTGAAAAAACATTTTTGATAGCGACCGTTTCCGACCGATCATTATAAGGAGTCGAAGTACCGTGAGCATTGACATAATTAATACTATCTGGAGAAACTTGGGCATGTTCAATGGCAAGATTCATACAGCGAGTAAGTGCTTTGCTTTCGCCATCAGGCGTAGTCACATGAAATGCATCACAGGTTGCAGAATATCCAATCAGTTCTGCATAGATACGAGCTCCTCGCTTTTGGGCATGCTCCTTGGTCTCTAGAACATGTATACCTGCACCTTCTCCCATAATAAATCCGTCCCGATTCTTATCAAAGGGACGAGATGCACGACTGGGATCATCATTGAAATTGGTGCTCATTGCCTTCATCGAAGAAAAACCAGCAAATCCGATTCGGGTTACAGCGGCTTCGCTTCCACCGGCAAAAATCACATCTGATACTCCACGCTTGATCATTTCAAAGGCTTCTCCCAGGGCATGAGAGCCAGAGGCACATGCACTGACCGTAGAAAAGTTTGGTCCCGTTGCCCCTAGATCAATCGCAATGATTCCACCCGCAATATTGGCAATGAGGGAAGGTATCATAAATGGAGAAACTCTTCGAGGCCCTCTTTCAATAAGGGTAGTCATTTGTTTTTCAATGGTTTCCATACCACCGATACCAGATCCTACAATCACACCAGTTCGATCGGGGATCAGGTCTTCTCGGCTTAAACCAGAATCCCGAAGAGCAAGATGGGTCGCGGCCAGAGCAAGTTGAGCATATCGGTCATTTCTGCGAGCTTCCTTAGGATCCATATAATCTTCTGGATTGAAATCGTTAATCTCAGAAGCAACTTTGCATGCAATATCACTGGCATCGAACCTGTTGACACAAGTGATTCCGGATGTGCCGGATTTCAAACCGTTCCAATAATCATCAATTCCGGTCCCGACAGAGGAAAGAATTCCGATTCCGGTTACAACGACTTCTCTCATTACCTAGCCAAGGCAATTATCGTGAGTTGTGTTCCACATCCACAAACAAATCAGAGAATTAAGAGAGATTACTCTCTACATAACTGATAACAGATCCAACAGTTTGAAGCTTTTCGGCTTCATCTTCAGGAATATCATCACCGAATTCTTCTTCTAATGCCATGACAAGTTCAACTTGATCAAGCGAGTCAGCACCAAGGTCATCAATAAAGCTGGCCTCTGGAGTGACTTGTTCTTCACTGACGTTAAGTTGGGAAATAATAATTTTCTTTACGCGATCGGCGTTATTTTCAGACATATCTTAATATTGGTTAGTAATTGTTTAGGTTCTCTTGTTCACATCACCATGCCTCCGTCAACCGTAAAAACTTGACCGGTGATGTAGGATGCTTTTTCAGAACATAGAAAAGATGCCATTTCTGCAATGTCTTCCACTGTACCAAATCTCTTGAGTGGCACTTGGGACAGGGCGACTTCCTTGACTCTTTCATCAAGATCTGAAGTCATATCGGTGTCGATAAAACCAGGAGCGACTGCGTTAACCGTAACAGATCGAGCAGCAAACTCTCTGGCCAAGCTTTTTGTCAAACCGATCATGCCCGCCTTGGATGCGGCATAATTTGCTTGGCCCGCATTTCCAGTCAAGCCAACTACGGAAGAGATGTTGACAATTCTTCCCCACCGCTTTCGGGTCATCGGTCTGCCCAGTAATTTTATCCAGTGAAAGCAACTTGTTAAATTGGTATGCAACACATCATTCCAATCGTTTTCTTCCATACGGAATAACAAATTGTCCCGAGTGATGCCCGCATTATTGACCAGAACCTCGATATATTCGTACTCAGAAAGAAGTTCTTCGCAAGCTAGTTTAATCTGCTCACTGGAGGAAACATCCACCGCTCGGGCCACCGCATCACCTCCGTTGGCACGAATTCCTTCTGCAGTCGAACCGCAGGACGATTCAGATTTACTGACGCAAATGACTTTCATTCCATCTCGAGCAAGAGCTTCCGCAATCGATTTACCAATACCCCTACCTGCACCCGTGACTAGGGCTGTTTTTGGTTTAATATTTTCTTCGCTCATAAATTAATTTCGACAAGTGACTTTGGACAAGACATTTACAAATGATCATTTGTAATCTAAAAGCAACTCACAAGTTAAGGAATGAAGCCCGCATCATCAAAAAAATCAATGGTTTCCAAGTATCCCAAAATACAGAAGTTTTTAGCTGATTCAGGTCTTTGCTCGCGTAGAAAAGGAGAAGAATGGATTTCAGAAGGGATTGTTTCAGTAAATGGAAAACCGGCACTGACAGGTCTTCGAATAAATCCGGAAAAAGACATTGTTAAAGTCAAGGGAAGAAGAATACAAGCAAACCGAACCACTTTGGTAACTTTTATGGTAAACAAACCAAAGGGTTTTACTTGCTCCAATGAAGATGAGCATGCAGAACGGCTTATTTTTGAATTACTAGAAAAAAAGCATTCCAAAATACGCCTTTTTTGTGCTGGAAGATTGGACCTTGATAGTGAAGGATTAGTAATTTTGACCAACGATGGAAACTTAAGTCATCGCTTGACGCACCCGTCCCAAAAAACCAAAAAAAGATATCAAGTTGAGTTAAACCGAAAGCTTGAGAAAGATGATTTCCACCAACTCCTTAATGGACTTGTGGTAGAAGGAGAATTTTTAAAATTGGATGAAATCAGGTCAAAAAGTGGAATCCCAGTAGGTTCATTAAAGATGGAAGTCTTTATGAGCCATGGTAAGAAAAGAGAAATAAGGCGGGCATTTGGCACGCTTAAATACCGGGTAAAAAAGCTAAGGCGATTTGCAGTGGGAAAGCTTTTCCTAGATGGATTGCCTTTGGGAAACTATCGAGAACTACAAAAGAAAGAAATTGATTTGCTCTTGTCAGGATAACTTTTCTAGATTGGAAGCATGGGAAATAAAAGATTTAGTATCGTTCGTATTCATTTTGCGATTTTTGCATTACTTCTTGCCTTCAACTTTTTGGATGGTCAGGAACAAAAAGGTTCATCGGGTCTTGCTGATATATTTGCACAGAGTTCAGAATCGAAATCAAGCGATGAAGTGGTCGAAGTTGAACCCGTTGTAGTCGGTAGAGATAGCTGGAACGAAGCCCCGAACTCTGGAACTAATGGTGGAGAAAAAAAAGAAAAACTCTCTGAAAATTCTCAAGTTGGTGAACTTGATGCAATCGAAACAAAACAGGCGAATTTTGATCAGAACGGATTACCCTTGCTACCCCCAAAAGTAATGCCTGCTGTAAATTTAAATCGGAATTTTGAGGGAACTTTGGTGTTGCAACCCAGAAAGTTAGGATTTGTCAAAAGTTTTGCTTACCAACTTGAGAATGCAAGCGGCAAGAGGCTTGCCTATGTCGATACCCAAGGATTACGTTCCATTAATCCTCTGCAATATAACGGCAAAAAGGTTAACTTGTTGGGGAAGCTCGAACCTATTGAACCAGGTTCCAAAAAATTAGTCATTCGGGCAAAAATAATTCGGCTGATTGAATAGTAGTCCCTTTCCGGTCGTCCTCTTCTCAAAATTATTTATGGAAGTAATCGATGGTAATGAAATTGCGGCTCAAATCATTAGCGAGCTTAAGGTAGAAGTTAACTCTTTTTCACAAGAGAGACCTACTGTTTTATTCATTCGTGTGGGAGAGGATCCGGCTTCGGTTTCCTATGTTCGAAAAAAACAAAATACTGCCAAGAAAATTGGGATCACAAGTCAGCTACTGGTTCTCCCTGACTCCATCACTCAAGAGGACCTACTTGATGCAATCAGCAAGGCGAATGCAGACCAAGAAATTCACGGCATTTTAGTTCAAGCTCCTCTTCCCGCTCACATCGATGAACGCAAGGTCTTTAACCATGTAAATCCAACCAAGGATGTGGATGGATTCAATGCCACTAACTTGGGCAAGCTTTGCCAGGAAATGGAAGAAGGCTTTACCTCATGTACCCCAGCTGGCATCTTGGAGATTCTGAAGCGAAAAAAAATTGTGACCGAGGGTAAGCATGTTGTAGTTCTGGGCCGTAGTTTGATTGTGGGAAAACCAGCAGGTATGCTTCTTTTAAGAAAAGGATTGCCTGGGAATTCTACGGTAACCTTTTGCCATTCTCGAACTCCTGATTTGGCTAAATTCACCCAAAAAGCGGATATTATCATTGTTGCTATTGGAAAACCTCAATTTCTGACCGCCGACATGGTAAGCACGGGAACCACTATCATTGATGTCGGGATCAATCGCTTGGCTGATTCCGCAAAGAAGTCGGGATTTCGCCTGGTTGGCGATGTAGATTATGATAAAGTTGCCCCCCTTTGCTCTGCCATCACTCCGGTTCCCGGTGGAGTCGGCCCAATGACGGTAGCGATGCTCATGAGCAATACCGTGAAAGCCTTTAAGCTTTCTCTGGAAACCTCTTATTCATGAGTTCAGATAGCGGAATTGAACCTGAAGCACTGGAAAATGAGAAAAAAAACCTCATTCCTGCACCCAAAGCAAAACGTATCCTGGCATTCGGGATGGATTTTGTATTACTGATCTTCGTTTCCGCTCTCCTCTATATTTATATTCCCAAATTGCATGGCAAAGAAACAGAAGCAGAATTCGTAAGATACACATCTCAACTAAGTGAGTCATTCTTATCGAGTCAGGCGAAGGGGTCCAATCCTGACCAAGAGCTAATCGCTCGATTCTCAGAATTTACCAACCGCATGAATTATGAATATTGGATGACGATATCTTACATTCTGTATTTCTTCATCGGCGAGTTTGCTTTTAATGGAAAGTCTTTAGGAAAAGCAACTTTTGGGCTTCAAACTGTTCCCAAGCAACCCGATTTGCCAATGAATCGATTCCAACTAGTGATCCGTTCGATTTTAAAGGGTATATCCTGTAATTCTCCCATTCTTGGAGGTGCAAACCTATTGTTTTTCATCTTTGACCGAAAACATAGATGCTTGCATGATCTTGCTTCTTCAACAACTACCATACAAACCTAGGCGAGGAGAACAATATGGTTAATGATTCAAAATTGGCGTTTATTGGTGCAGGAAAGATGGTCTCCGCGATGGTTTCCTCCCTATTGCGCTTGGGATCTTTCAAGCCAGAAGATTTGATTTGCTGCTCGGCAAACGATGGAACATCAGAGCGGTTATCCAAAGCGACTGGTATCCTCCGTGCCAATTCAATCCCAGAACTTTTGGCCTTCGAACCCGATGTTTTAACTTTGGGATGTAAACCTCAGCAACTTGCTGAAATTGCATCTGTATTTTCTGACAAAAAGGTTGAAAGTATTGTTCTTTCCATCATGGCAGGCATAACCTTGGGAAGACTTTCTGATTCTTTTCCGGATGCTCAAAATGTAATTCGTTCAATGCCGAACACTCCTGGCCAGATTGGAGAAGGAATTACAGGTTTCGTATTTCTTAACTCCCCAAACCAATTAGAGTATCAAATAGTTACAAATATTCTCTCTTCTTTGGGAGAATCTTTTGAATTGAATTCCGAAGAAGACATTGACCGAATCACCGCAATCAGCGGAAGTGGACCTGCTTATTTATTTGAATTCACTTGTGCCCTAGAATGTGCCGCTAAAGAAATTGGTTTGCCTGAAAAACTTGCCAATAAATTCGCTTTGCAAACAATTACTGGAGCATCCAAGCTTTTAGCAAACACTGATCTTCATCCAGAGGAACTTCGCAGTCAGGTTACTTCTCCAAACGGCACAACACAAGCGGCTCTCGAGAGCTTGGAGAAAAATAACCTGAGAAAAATCGTCCTAGACGCGGTCGAGGCGGCAAAAGCAAGATCAATCGAATTATCAAATGCATGACTTGAGCCACGGAATTACCCTAGTCACTGGAGGTGCCGGTTTGATCGGGAGTGCAGTAATTTGGGGTCTTAATCAAAGAAAGCTGACTAATATCTGGTTGGTTGACGAAGAGAACCCCAGTGGTCCGAAAAGAGAAAACCTTAAAAACCTTCAGACCCAGCGGCAGATGAGTCCAGAGCTCTTTCGAGAACTTATCCGAACTAAAAGCGATGAGCTTAAAGATATTCATACCATGATTCATCTCGGTGCATGCTCGAGTACTACGGAAACAAATGAAGAATTCCTGACTGATAACAACTTGAGATACACTGCAGAGTTATGCCTTTGGTCTTTGGAGAATGGAGTGCGCTTTATTTATGCGTCTTCGGCTGCAACTTATGGGGATGGATCTGAGGGTATGGAGGATACCAGTGAGGACATAGAAAAATACAAGCCCTTAAATCTCTATGGTTGGTCGAAGCATAAATTCGATTTGCTTGCAAAAGAAAGGGGTTGGCTGGGAAAAACCGCGGGGTTGAAATATTTTAATGTTTTTGGACCAAACGAAGAGCACAAAGAAAATATGAGGTCCGTGGTAAGTAAAGCCTTCCAACAAATTATGAATACTGAAGAAATGACACTGTTCAAGAGTCATCACCCAGAATATTCAGATGGTAGACAAATGAGAGATTTTCTCTATGTGAAAGATGCGGTTAGCATGACGATTTGGTTGGCATCCAATGGAAATGCTAACGGCCTTTTCAACCTGGGGAGTGGGAAAGCCAGAACCTGGATTGATCTAGCTAGCTCAATTTTTTCCGCCTTAAATCGTGAGCCTTCCATTCGATTTATCGAGATGCCTGAAATTTTACGGGACAAATATCAATATTTTACTGAGGCCAATATCAAAAAGCTTCGTGAGGCTGGTTTCGTTGAATCACTTTATGAACTTGAAGAGGGGGTACGCGATTATGTGCAGAACTACCTCATGCCCCAGAAGCGCCTTGGTGCTTAAGCTTTGTACCGATTTTCCCAAACGGATTGACAGCAGGCGATTAAATCCTTCATTACCGTTGGGGTAATTGCCTGCTTTGGGTCATCTCCAATTCCTTTTGAGGGTTCAATATGGGACTCAATGCATAAACCATCCGCACCGTAGGCAATTGCCGAAATGGAGCAAGCTTTGACAAAGTCGGAATGACCTACGCTATGGGATGGATCTACAATCACCGGTGCCCAAGTTCGATTTTTCAACAAGGGAGTGATCGATTCGTCTGGATGGTTTCGGTACCCGTCTAGTGCCGGGGTTGTTCCACGCGGACAAAGTAAAATATTGGGATTGCCCTCTGCGACCAGATATTCAGCAGCAGCAATGAACTCGTCCGGGGATGCTACATGCCGACCCCGCTTCAGTAAAATGGAAGTATCACTCCCAGCAGATAGACGCCCTACTTCTTTTAGGAGAGAATAATTCAGGGCATTGCGGGTACCGATTTGTAAGATATCCACTTTTGCTTCCAAGGCGATTTTCAACTGTTCCAAATCCATCACTTCAACATCGATCGGCAAACTGGTCTCATCTCGGGCTTGTACAATGATCTCAAGTGCTTTGGAATCTCCTTGATAGGAGTACGGGTTCGTTCTTGGTTTCCATACGCCACCACGCAGTGCATTGACTCCACACTCCTTCAGTGCATGTGCCGTTTCTAAATACAAATTTGGCTGATCTGGATCGATGGTGCAGGGACCTCCAATGATAAAAGGAAAGGACTTTCCAATCTCTTCCATCCCTAATTTAACCACATGATCAGAAAGACCAGAACGTTTATCCATGAGCTTATAAGGAGATTCAATCATATCAACCCTGCGAATGAAAGAAAGGCCTGCGATCCTCTTGAACATTACCTCCCTATCCTCGTCTCCAAGAATTGCATAAACGCAACGATTTCGTCCTTGAATTTCCAATATGGAACAATCAAAGTCGTTTGCAATACGCTCAACTTGAGCGATTTGCTCACCCGTAAGCTTTGACCCCTTTGGTATAATCATTTTTTATTTTCTCTCATGACAAAGCTCCAATGGCAACAAGACAAACTTTGATCATTTCAATTTCTCAATGTAATCAACCCAAAAACCCGCAACCAAGATGAAGCAACGCTTTCTCTGCATTTTCCCACTCCTGACTATTCTATTCCTTTTTGCTCTGAATAGTCCTGCATCCCAAGGCTTACCGGAAATCATTCAGATTCAAAATATTAAGTTAAAAAAAATTCCGATTGGGGAAAAGGTACTGGGTTTACCAGAACAATCTCTAGAAATGGAGGAATATCAAGGACTAAGAAAGGTCAAGATTACCAAGCCCTTTTACATTGGAATTACCGAGATCACTCAGGATACATGGCAAAAAATCATGGGTAAGAATCCAAGTTTTCTCAAGAACCCTAAGCACCCGGTGGAAAATATTACTTGGTTGGAAGCTCAATCTTTTTGTAAACTTCTTGATCGTCAAAAAGAGCCAGCTCGTCTACCGAAAGGAATGATTTTCCGTCTACCGAGCGAATCAGAATGGGAGTTTGCAGCAAGAGCCAATTCTTCTGACCTTTTCTTTTTTGGTAATCAAGAATCTAGTATTACTACATTTGCTTGGATTTATCTAAACTCAAAAAACCAGAGTCATCCTGTGGCTTCCCTCCAACCTAACCCTTATGGCTTGTATGATATTTACGGAAATGTGCGTGAGTGGTGCCAAGATGGATACGAAGTCGCAAAATGGAACCTGACTAATCCCTTAATAGCTCCCGCTAAGGAAGAAAAAGTTCATCGGGGTGGAAGTTGGGACTCTTGTGAAGAATGTTGTAAGTCGGGAACCCGATCCAGTGCACTCCAAAATGCAAAATCAAAAGATCTGGGATTTCGGGTCGCATTTGGATTTCCTTTATGAAATG
>DEYT01000101.1:49497-54846 GCA_002364975.1 Opitutia bacterium UBA3151
CTTCTTGGATGTGAAAACCAGAACCCTGTGGCAGACAGTAAAAGCACAGGTTATAAGCTATCAAAACTACTTCTGGATGAGGAGTACTGGGAAGGCACCTCATCTGAGTTCCAAGAAAGCTTTTTCAATAATGAAGAATTCTTGTTTTGTAAATCCGATACTCAGCTTCCTTATTCCGGATTGATAAAAGTTCGATCCAGAACTGGAATCGTATCTTCCTCTAGCAGCTACGCCATGGGTTCGAGAGACGGTGACTTCTTTGAGTGGCATGAAAATGGAAAGCTCAAGGCGAAGTCTCAGTATAAAGAAGGAATGCGTCATGGGTATTTCTACATTTGGACTGAAACAGGTGACATTTACTCAAGAAAATATTATCAGGATGACTTAGAGGATTTTGGAAGGTTTCCAGACCAGGGATCAATTGAGAGTGGTCAGAGTCTGGAAGCAATTCAGTTGGAAACTTGGGAAGGAAAAGGATCAGAATTTTACCATAAATTTGCCGGGGACCCGAAACGAGGGGGCAGCTTATATATAAGGACAACGGAAGAACCATACAATGGAACTATTACCGCCCTTGATGACCAAGGGAAAAAAGAAGCATTATTACGCTTTCGCAATGGTAAATATCACGGGACAATCTCCAAATGGAATGAAGATGGGGTACTATGGGAGGAAGGTGAATTTGATCGGGGTGAACTTGTTCAATACTTAATTCTGGATGGCAAACCTTTCAACGGAAGCCGAATCATCGATATTACAGATTCCGATGATACCAGTATGACTAAGCTACTTTTTGGGGAATAAAAACCCAGAATCTCAAACATTCAAGAGTACAACGGTACTTTTAATCGAAATTAAAAATTAGTTTTCAATTTCAAAATCTTTAATCTTATTTCTTAGTGTACGGACATTAAGCCCTAACTTTTTCGCCGCATGGGTACGATTTCCGCCACACTTTTTAAGAATTTTTTCGATATGTGATTTTTCAACTTGCTCGATCGATTCGATTTCAAGATTGGCACCCTCATCCTCTTCATTAGACTTCCCTCTGGGTGTCAAGGGTGCTAACCCGAGAAGGTCCGGTTCGATTTGCTTATTCTCGTCGGCTAAAATCACCGATCTTTCAACCGCGTTTTCCAACTCCCTCACATTACCCGGCCAAGAATGAACCGTGATTGCTCGCTCACAATTTTTGGAGAAGGAAACATGATCAAGTCCATGCTTCATCGCATGACGTTGCAGGAAAGTTTTGGCCAATAACATAATGTCTTTACCTCTCTCCCGAAGAGGGGGGACTGCGATAGGGAAAACATTGAGCCGGTAATATAAATCTTCCCTAAATTTCCCTTTTTCAACTTCCTCTAAAAGATTTCTATTGGTGGTAGCAATAACTCGGACCTTCACCTGAATAGTTTTATTACCCCCTACCCGCTCGAATTCTTTTTCTTGTAAAACCCTCAATAGCTTAGCCTGAAGTGCAGAAGAAATCTCACTGATTTCATCGAGTAATATGGTTCCACCATCCGCTAATTCAAACCTCCCTTCCCGCCTTTCGGTTGCACCGGTAAAGGATCCTTTTTCATGCCCAAAAAATTCACTCTCCATCAAAGTTTCAGAAATTGCTGCACAGTTGACTCGAATATAGGGTTGTTTAGCAAGGAGGCTGTTCCGATAAAGTTCTCTAGCTACTAACTCTTTTCCAGTCCCATTTTTTCCAGTGATCAAAACCGTGGCCTCAGTCTTTGCCACTTTGGCGACTAAAATCTTCAGTTGCTTCACGGGTTCACTTTCACCAATGATATCAGAGGATCGGGTGTCACTTTCTTCGACATAATATTTGGTTACTCTCCGCATTTTATCAAAGGAAGCAACTTTATCGACAACGACTTCAATTTGCTCAAATGAAAATGGTTTCACCACATAATCAAATGCCCCCATTTGCATACACGACACCGCAGACTCGACTGATCCATAACCGGTCATCATTACAACCATTGGCCCATCTGCTTTTGCCATTATTTCCTCAAGAAGGTCAGTACCTTCTCCATCCGGCAATCTTAAATCTAAAAAGACTAAATCAAAAGAATCCCTTGCCAAAATTTTACGGGCGGATTTAAGATTACCAGCAGAAGCAACAGAATACCTCTTGTTCCGCAACTGCGTTTCTAATGCTTTGCGTATCATCAACTCGTCATCAACAACAACTATCTTTTCGATCGCCATAGAATGATACTAACAAATTGGAACAAATATTGTCGAATTCCAACTATAATTTTATATGGTGTAATGGAATGAACCAAAGAAAATGTTTGATCATAGTAAAAAAATAGCAATCGTTACCAAGACTGAAGTTTCAGCAGGAATTACTCTTTGGGTTCCATGGATAATCAAACTAATCCAAAACCAAAAAAATTCATTGTTCTTGTTGGATCAAATTAAGGAAGATGAAGGCTTCTATAATCCAATCCTCGAAGACCTAGAGGATGTAAAAGAAAATCTTGATTATAAAAACCTAGAAAATTATGACCTAATCCTCATTGCGGATACTGCGGATCAAATCGGCAACTATCGAATTGAAGATATTGAACCGGGTCGAATCGCGTGCTTTTTTGCCTACGGAACTCAGCAAACCATTAATAAACAAGCAGAATGCATTCGAAAGTATAAGCTTGCTTACACTCTTTCCGATTTCCTTCCGTCTGAGATTTCGAGTTTAGTGGGTCGAGACCACTTTAAGCTGATCCTAGAAAAATGTTATTATTTACCCCATATTATCAATTTGAATGAAAATCAAAAGGGATCGGGCTCTGTAGACCATTTGATTTATTTATATGATGGAATAGAAAATCAAAATAACAAATATATTGATAAAATATTCCTCGATATTTCAAGAGAACATAATAATCTATTTTCTTCTGACATCCGAGGTATTAAATTAAATCAATTAATCAATAATTTAATTGGATGTAAAAAGGTAATAATAAATATTTCATCGCCTCCATTCATTCATTTTATTTATGATTTTTGTACAATCCATAAAATTGCCATTACTAATCTTTCCTATGGGAATAAGTTAGCAATTGAAAGAGCTATAATTTCTAAAAATAAAAGACTACTTCTGAATCTATTTAAGCAAAATGAAGTTAAATCGGTAAAAGAATTAGTAAAAGATATTTTCTCCAAAAGCGAAAATTCGGAAACCCTCAATGTGAATATTTCGACCACAGGAAGGGAAGAAACTTTGCTTGCATTACAAGATGCTACAAATAAGGATTCCAGATTACTATCGAAGGTTGTAAAAAACCAAATCAATGTTCTTGAAGACAACTTGGATGGTTCAAGGAGTAATAATCAGAATCCATTTTCTGTCTTAAAGAAAACCAGTAATCATAGAAACCTTAATACTGTTTCAAGATTACTTGCAAATTTTGAAGATCATGAACTTCAGCAGGGAATTTATCCGACAATTATAGAAAATTGGATGGATAATACTCTAAACATTTATGTTAAAGAAAATAATTCTGATCATTTAATTAATTTTTTCATTTTGATTTCTAATAAATTCAAAAATGAATATTTCGTGAAGATAATCAATAAACTCTCTGAACCTATCGACCACCGGACTAGAGTAAGGCTCATTCGTTTACTCTGTTTTTCCTTTTTCTCTCAAGGGACTTGGATTGAGTATTCCAACAAGAATTATGATTTTAAAAAATGTAACTTAGAAAACGAAATTCTAATTTTAATCTTCCTGTATAGCTCCGATCTTGATTTAGAACATTACCAGCTATTAGAATTATTTAATAAAAGTGATAAAAACAGATTTTTTATATTCCTTGAATATATATTACTTAATAATATCCAAATGAATTCAAAAATGATTGAATTCTTCACAAATAATTTCAATCATTTATTAGACAATTACGATAGAGAATTATCAGATAATATTCAAATAATTAATCTTATTAACAAAAACGAAAAAAAGGCTCTTTTCACCGATCGCATAATCCATTCTTTATCAGGAAAAAATATAAAATTCTTATTTAAAATTAGTATTCATTGTATCGCCAAAAACCAGAAAAAGCAGTTTAATCAAGTCGTCAAAATTGCTCTGACAATTGACCACCCCAGTCTTAGCTATTTAGAAAAAGTAATTTTATTCTATTTCTATATAGTTTCACGACAGGAGGATCTGGATTTTTCCATTTTTTCTTCTTTGAGAAATTCCTCGCATCAATTGTGTACTACTGAACTCCATCCTTATTTCTATGTTTCAATTTTTTACTTTTTCTCCTTGGCGTGTAATCTTCCAGAAATTACTCCAAAAATTCTCAATACAAAATTAAAATATGGTGTATCCGAAATTGATATTCCTGATTTTATTGGGGAAAACATTCATTCAAAAAATATTCCTCTGGATTTAGTTGAATCTGTATTAAATGAGAATTTAGTAATTTTAGACAAATATTTCTAATTCATATCTTTCTGTTCAGTTCATTCTCTACCATAATACTTTATCTCTACTATTGAATCGGTTTCCTTCTACGATGATTAGTCACCCATTCAAATTCATATATTCTCATATCCCAAAATGTGCAGGAACTACCATTGAAGTTGCTCTTAAAAATCATGCATCCCCATCCTCAGGAAACGAACTTGCAAAAGAGAATAAGTGGTGGAGGAATAAAAGACTTTTTGAACTTTATTCTGAAAATCCAAGTTATTTTAAATTTTCTTTTACCAGAAATCCCTTCGAAAGGATAGTGTCAGCGTTTACATTCTTTACGAATAACAATATCTCTTTCAAAAATTTTGTTTTGGAGATCGAGCTTTTTTTAGATCACAATCCTCAAGATATTTTTAAAGAAGTTGATCATAACTTTTGTTTTAATCCATCGGTACAAAAAACTTTCATGCCTTTAAACGACGCACTTTTGGGCTACCATGTATTACCACAAAATTATTACATTTCACCCAAATTTGATTTTATAGGTAAAGTGGAAAACCTTCAGAATGACTTTGATCAGGTGTGTGAGAGCATAGGACTAGATAAGATTAAATTACCCAATTTGAACCAAAGTTCACACCTGCACTATACTTCATATTACGACCTAGAATCACGCAATATTGTGGAGAATTTATATCAGGAAGATTTGATTCAATTTAAATATAATTTTGATGCTTAGTTTAAAAGATTGCATCGAGGTTTACAGTCACAAGGGCGTCATCCATGTTGGGGCAAACAGCGGGCAAGAAAGGGATTTGTACCATAACCTTGGAAAACTCGTATATTGGATCGAATCAGACCCAAATATTTATCCAAAACTTGAAGAGAATATTGAGGGTTTT
>DEYT01000089.1 GCA_002364975.1 Opitutia bacterium UBA3151
TGCTTTTATATGCCCGATGGCGTTCCGATGCCGAGGATGGATGATCCCGCTTACACGGACTGGAGCTGGTTTCCTCACGGTAAGGGTAAGGATTTCACTCTCACCAAGTGTCTCGATCCCCTAAACCCACTCAAGGATAACCTGACGGTGTTTTCAGGGTTGTCTCATCCAGCAGTCCGCAAGGTGCATGGCCATTCCAATGCAGACCAGTTCTTGACCGGAGCGGATACCGGTAATCGGGGAGGCTATCAAAACAGTATATCCCTTGATCAGGCTTTTGCCGCTCAGGTGGGGGACCGCACCAGACATTCCTCTTTGGTGATGTCCACCGACGGGGGTACCGGTTCTCCGAGGGGTGCCCAGACGATGTCCTTCAACCGCAAGGGTCGCCATATGCCTGCAGAACATAAGCCCAAACGTATTTTTGACATGCTCTTCGTGAAGAGCGGAAAGGATGCGGCTCATCGTTTATCCTTAAGTCAAAGCACACTGGACGATCTTTTGGAGGATGCCAAATCTTTAAGCAGGAGTCTTTCTCATCATGATCAAAATCGGTTGGAGGAGTACTTGCAGTCCGTCCGGGATACCGAACGAAATGTGGAGAAAGCGAAGAAGTGGCTCGATATTCCCTTGCCACAGGTGGATGTGAGCCATCTTAATTTGGACATTACCCCAGAAGAGCCGAGGACCTACCTGCAAACCATGTATGAGCTGATCTTTTTGGCATTCAAAACCGATTCAACCCGGGTGGCCACCTATCAGATTGGTCGGGAGAACGGAGTTGGAGCCAGCGATTATATGGCCCGAGCGGTAGGTTTTAACCTCACTCATCAACTTTCCCATGAAACCAAAAAACCGGGAGGTTGGGAAAATTTCGGAACTTATTGTAATTTTCTGAGTACAGAGTTGGCCCGGTTTGCGAATAAGTTAAAAAACACCGAAGAAATCGGTGGAGATGGAAACATGCTCGATAACACGGCTTTGCTTTTTGGCTCTGCTTCCAGCGCTTTCCATCTTTCTCGAAATTATCCCATGCTTCTGCTGGGTGGGAAAAAAATGGGATTCCAGCACGGACAATTTCTAAAGTATGGTGAAGGAAATGAACAAAATCAATCGACCGCCGATATTTCCACGGATGCGGGATGGAAAGGGACGATGGACTATACGGAACTTCCTCTCTCCAATCTTTATTTGACCCTATTGCATAAGTTGGGTGTGGAGACTGATTCTTTCGGGGGAAGCACCGAAACCTTATCGGAAGTGTAAGGAATGATTCGATTTTTGGGGTTTGGGCTTTTGGTCACTACCCCTTTTTTTCTGGCCGGAACAGAAAATTATCTGACGGTTAAAGAGGAAAGATCCTATGCCGATCCACCGACCGGGGATTGGGTAACCAATGGTGTGATTACTCCACTGGATCAGGAGATGCGAAACTTTTATATCCGTAATGGGGATGGTGCAATTGAGGTATTGCTCATGGAGAACGCCCAAATCGGTTTGCAATCGAGAGTGCAACCCGGTGGGTTCGAAGCGAGGAAGGTGGAATTTGGGATGGGAGGAAAACAATTTTGTTACAACTTGCCCAAGGATTTATATGTTAAACGAACCTTTAAGGATGCGGAGGCGGTTAGGAGTTGGAAAAAAAGGGGAAGCAAACCCATCATGGATGGCAAATTATATGTTGATCCCATTGCCGATCATTTACCAACTCCCGATGAACCTTGGATATCCGGAAAATTCATCCGTGAAAGTGGTCGCTTTATGGATGTGCAAATCGGAGGCAAAGTTTTTCAGATTGGCACTCAAGGCCATGATGGACAGCACCGGATCATGGGACTGCTCGTTCAAAAGGATATCCAACCTTTCGTGCAACAGGCCTTTGTTCATGGGGAAATGGAAGGGGATGTTTTTCATGCCAGTGAACTCTGCCTGCGCATGCTTGAGGATTCTAAGGTCAAGGATGATCCTGACCTTGGAAGGTACCTCTTTATTGGGGATTCAATTTCCGGTAATTATGACAAAGCACTTAGGACGGGACTGAAGGGAAAACTGAATATCTATCATCCTCCGACGAATTGCGGCCCGGTACGCAAGGGAGTGGAGAATATTGTTCAATGGTTAGGTGCGTACGATCAACCCGGACTGGGTTGGGATGTGATCAGTTTCAATTTTGGACAATGGGATTCGGGGAACACGAGAACTCGTTATCAGGATGATTTGGAGAAAGTAATTTCCGAACTGAAGAAGACCGGAGCCAAACTGATCTTCGTCACCACCACTCCGATTCCCGGTGGATATCCTTCGCCAGGAGAACTGGGCCCGGATGACAAGGCAACCGGGCGAGTACAGAAAACCATGGAGCGTTTTATAAACCCATGGGCATTGGAGGTGATGAAGAGGCATCCTACTATTGAAATTTGCGATCAGCATGCACTGATCTCCAACGAAAAATTTTATGCGACTTGGTTGGCCAACGCGGGTTTTAAAATAAAAGGAGAGAAAAATCCCTTTGGAGACCTGCACATCGGAGGCTTGCTTGGAGAACCCGTGGGTCGGCAATTGGCCCGTAAGGTTTTGGATGTGCTTGGGCGGTCGGAGGAGGCACTGAGCCCTCATGACCAAGAATACAATAATTTAGATCCGCAAAGACAGCGTCCTGCCAATCAAGGCATGGATGTTGAGGATTTTATCGATCTTTTGACCAATGATCAAAGGCTAAGACAATATCTACCTTAATTACCCATTGGTCTCATGGTTTGAAAATAAGCACAAGACCCGTCCTTTTTCGGTAGGCAGATAGGATTTTCGTTACTATTATTGCAAAAATGAAAAATCACTTCCTCGGTATTGCCTTATTTCAATCTTTTATTCTAACATTTGCGGGGGCGGGAAAAGCAGCACCCGTTCTCTCAGTGCCTCCCGTCATCAAACCGGGTGAATATGGTACGCCTAAAAAACAGGGCATTCCTCCATCGGATGCGGTGGTACTTTTTGACGGTAGGAATTTTAACAAATGGGAAAATGCTAAAGATGGTTCGCCGGTTGGATGGAAATTATTGCAAGGAACGATGGAAGTAGTTCGGGGAACCGGTACCATTCAAACCAAAAAAAAGTACGGATATGGACAGTATCATGTCGAGTGGTGTACGCCAGAAGAGGTAAAAGGTTCCGGGCAGGGAAGGGGGAATTCGGGGTTTTTTCCTCTGGGTGGCCCTGAGGTACAGGTTTTGGACTCCTATCAGAATCCCACTTACTCCCATGGTCAGGCGGGTGCGATTTATAACCGTTACCCCCCCTTGGTCAATGCTTCCAGAGCACCCGGGATGTGGCAGACCTATGAAGTAATTGTACATGCCCCGATTCAGGATCAGAGTGGGAAATATATTCGTAAAAGTGCATACACCGTTTTGCACAACGGGGTTCTGATTCAAGACAACATGGAAGTCGGTGGAGGCATAGGGAAGACGGGAAACTTAAGATTACAAGATCATGGTAATCCAGTTCGATATCGTAATATCTGGCACCGCCCATACCGAAACCCCATCCTGATGAAGAAATAACATTATCTACTTTCAATCAAAAAATGAAAAGTTCCTTTAAACTATTTGCTTTCTTATTCCTTGTGCTCGAAGGGCGTCTGTTTGCTTCGGATTCCCGTCCTAATATTGTCTGGATCTTTGCCGAAGATACTTCCCCTTGGATGGGTACCTATGGGCATGCGGCTAATAAGCTGGCCACACCTCATATTGATTCGATTGCGAAGGCAGGTGTTCGCTTTGAGCGGGCTTATGTCCCGGCTCCGGTCTGCTCGGCTTGCCGCTCCTCAATGATGGTCGGGGCCAATCAAATCCGCTTCGGTTCCCATGAGCATCGCTCCTCCCGAGCCAAGGATGCCCAGCTTTTTCTGCCCGAAGGAATGAAAACGCTTCCTCAAATTCTAAAGGAAGCGGGCTATTCCACCTTCAATCTTGGAAAGACCGACTACAATTTTGTCTGGGAATCGGACAAGACTTATTCGAAGATTAAACTCAAGGGACAGACCGATAGTTGGAAGCTTCTGGAGCAAAACCAACCCTTTTTCATACAGTTTCAGACCAAGGGCGGAAAAATCAGCACCAAGAAGCTAGCGGACGAAAGACGTACCGACCCTAACAAGGTTATTGTACCTGCCGATTACCCTCAGAATGAATTGTACCGCAATGTTGTGGCTCAGCATTGCGACGCCATTCGAGTCGACGATGACCACATCGGGAATATTTTGGAAGGGCTCAAATCCTCCAGGCTCAAAGACAATACCATCGTGGTCTATTTGTCTGATCACGGAGCCAATCACTTGGTCCGGCATAAACAGATGCCCACGGAAGGTGGTCTTCATGTACCCTTTGTGCTGATGGGTCCAAATAAATGGGTGCCTAAACAAGGTGCCCGTAACGATCTCGTCAGTACCTTGGACCTGACTGCTACCACCCTCAGCTGGGCGGGTATCCAACTGCCCGACTGGTATGAAGGCCGTGATCTCTTTGCCAAGGACTTCAAGCCCCGTCAATGGGTGGCCTCGGCGAAGGATCGCTTGGATCACACCATCGACCGGGTACGAACCATCCGGACGGATAAGTTTCGTTACACTCGCAACTACAAGCTCGACCGCATCCTGCTCCAACCTCAGTACCGAGACGGACAGGACTACTTAAAAAACCTCAAGGAGCTCTATGCCGCTGGTAAACTTTCCGCCGATCTGAAAAGGATTTATTTTGGGGAACGGCCCAAAGAGGAATTTTACGAGGTGTCGAAAGATCCCGCTCAAGTGAATAATTTGGTCGGTGATCCTAAGTTCAACAAGGAACTCAAGCGACATCGAAAGCTGCTTGATGCATGGTTGGCAAAAGGGGATCGAGGGGAAGGCGAAGAATCCCCTCCTGCGCTTCGTCATAACGGGGACGTCTGGCAAGGGGGACGTGGCGTGAACCCTGAATACGAAATCAATCGGGAAGATAGCGATGGAGACGGACTGTCCGATAAGTGGGAAAAGCTTAATGGTCGTGACCCGCAGGACGGGCGCCTTGCCTACGAATTTGATTGCGGAGGCTGGCAGACCGAAGGCTGGCAGGGTAGGGGGATTCGAGATAATATAGCCGGCTTTCAGGGTTTCCTTCAATTTCGGCTGGCAGATAAATCCGGTTCCTTGTTCCGTAAGGGACTCAAGATTAAGCCTGACGAATCCGATCAAGCTTTGCTAATCAAATTACGGGCAGATGGTCCGGTCGAGATCGAAGC
>DEYT01000079.1 GCA_002364975.1 Opitutia bacterium UBA3151
TCTACTAGGATTTGGTCCTCCTTGACTAGCTCCAAATTCTGGGGGATTTCACCTCTAAACTGCATACGCCAGTCAAGTGTTTTAGTGTTTAATTGCTCTAACCATCTATAACCAAGGAGATTAAGAATTATCCAAACAAAAGGAATTAACATCAAAAACTTAAAAGTAAGTTTTGATTCTTTGCTAAAATTCATCATTGGAGTTGGTAATTAATAGGAATTATCAAGTGATCGTTAAGAATTATCAGTGATGAAATATCAGCAAGCCAAAAAAACAATTTCTTTCAATCGCTTTAACCTTGGACAAATCTCAAGCTTGATTACGCTATTCCTTTTGAATTTTGAAATTACAGATGAGTGAAAACGAAAAAATAATACAACCTCCTGCTCCAGAAGATCAGGAAAGAATAAGGAATGAAGCATCTTGGGTGGATTTGTTACGCCAAGAAATTGGTAAAGTTATTATTGGACAAAAATATTTGGTCGATCGATTAATTGTTGGCTTACTAGCAAACGGCCATGTTTTGTTAGAAGGAGTTCCCGGTTTAGCAAAAACCTTGGCAGTTAAAACTATCGCTCAATGCTTAAGAGCGGAATTTAAAAGGATTCAGTTTACTCCGGATCTTTTGCCTGCGGATGTCATAGGTACCCTTATATATAGTCCTAACAAAGGAGAATTCACTACAAAAAAAGGTCCTATTTTCACAAACCTTCTGCTTGCTGATGAGATTAATCGAGCACCCGCTAAGGTTCAAAGTGCTCTCTTAGAAGGCATGCAAGAGAGACAAGTTACCATTGGAGAAGAAACTTATCCCTTACCTCAACCTTTCCTTGTACTTGCTACCGAAAACCCAATCGATCAAGAAGGCACTTATCCTCTACCCGAAGCTCAGATGGACCGATTCATGTTAAAGCTGCTCGTAAATTATCCCAACAAAGAAGAAGAGTTAAAAATCCTTGATTCGAATGCCAATGTTTCCGTTCGGCACGATGTCAGTCCTGTAGTAGATGCGGAAACTATATTTAAATCTAGAAAGCTCGTAGATCAGATTTACTTAGATGACAAATTAAAGGGATACATCGTTGATGTTGTGCTTGCCTCTCGAAACCCAGAGAAATTCGGGGCCTCCGAATTGAGTGCTTTCATACGCTTTGGTGCCTCACCGCGGGCAACGATTAGCCTAGCCCTAGCTTCCAAAGCATCTGCCTTTATGCAAGGTAGAAGTTTTGTTACCCCCCAAGACATAAAAAGCATTGGATTCGATGTATTGCGGCACCGAATCATTGTTAGTTATGAGGCGGAAGCCGAAGACATATCAAGCGACGATATAATTAAGACGATTTTTGAAACCGTTCCGGTTCCATGATTGAACATTCCATCTTACCGTTTGCATTTTAAATGGATGAACCGGAACAAGATTTTACCCGAAACATACTTAAACAGGTAAGGCAAATCGAGATCCGTTCAAACCGATTGGTTTCGGAAGCTCTTGCAGGATCCTATCATAGTGCGTTTAAGGGACAGGGTATCGATTTTGAGGAAGTCCGAGAGTATCAACCTGGAGATGAGGTAAGGTCGATTGACTGGAATGTAACCGCAAAGATGGGAATCCCTTTTGTAAAACAATTTCGTGAAGAGCGAGAGCTAACCATCTTACTTGCTATCGATGTAAGCGAAAGTGGTTCATTTGGTTCGAGAGATCATAGCAAGCGAGAAAGAATAGCTGAATTAGGTTCTTTGCTCGCCTTCTCAGCAAACCGGAACGGCGATAAGGTTGGTTTGCTTTTATTTTCAAAACAAGTTGAAATGTATTTGCCTCCTGCAAAGGGCCAAAAACACATACTTAGAATTCTTCGCGAAATTTTATTTCACCGAAACAAAAAATCTGGTACCGACCTCAATGACGGCTTACGATTTGTAAATAATGTTTTAAGAAGAAGAGCAGTTATTTTTTTTCTGTCAGACTTTATCATTCCCGAGAATAAAAAGAATGATCAGTCTGCAGAGGATTTATTTTTTAAGGAAATCTCTTCGACCCGTAAAAAACATGACCTCGTTTGTGGCCAAGTCTTTGATTTTTGTGAAGAAAAATTTCCAAATCTTGGTCTAGTTCAAATTGAGGATGCTGAATCTGGAGAAAGAGTAATTATTGATTCCGCAAGTGCATACTTCAGAGAAGAGTATTCAAATCAGAGAAAGGAATTCCAAGATCGATTCGTTCAAAGGCTTAAAAGAAGGGGTATAGACTTCTTTTCTTTTTCAACTGATTCAGATTTCGTAAAAGTTTTAAAGGAGTTCTTCCAAATGAGGAAAAGTAGGAGAAACCGATAATGAATCCTTACCTACTAAACTCAGAAAAAGTTTCCTATCTCTTGGATTCCAACCTCCAGACTGATTCACCCCTGCCTGTTTACAAAACATTTCTTCAAATCTTTGAGGAAAATCTTTACAGCATCCTCATACCGCTCTTTTGCATACTCCTGGGTCTCTTAATCTGGTGCATTTTAAAAAAGAAAAAGCGAGATTCGGAAAAGATAGAATCAACCCCTCCGAGCGATCCTTTTGAAGATGCAATCAAGGCAATTACTGAATTGCAAAATCAGAAACAAATCGAACCCAAACCTTTTGTTTTTAAACTTTCTGAAATTCTCAGACTTTATGTGGAAAGACTCTTCAACTTTCCCGCATTGGAATTGACTGGGGAAGAATTCATGAGAGAAATCGTATCTCATTCATTCTTCAAAAATCGCTACGAGAATACCCTCAGGGATTTTGTAGTGCAGGGAGATATCATCAAGTATTCTTGTGAGGTAGTTTCAGAAAGAACTACAGATCAACTGCTTGAACTAGCACTTCATTTTGTCGAAGATACTCATGCTAGACTTGTTGAAGAAAAGATAAATGGAGAAGAACCAAGCAAATTAAAGATTGGCAATAAATGAATTTTCCGGATGTAGAAAAACTTCAATTTGCTGAACCTTATTGGCTGTTGCTTTTGTTACTTATTCCAATCCTTTTGTGGTTCCAAAGTTTAAAATCGAACAAAACTCCAAGTATCCGATTCTCAAGTCTTCAAAACATCTCAAGCATACGCCTCACCGGCAAAGGCAGATATCTTTGGATCATCTCTCTTCTCCGATTCCTGATCATTATTTCACTGATCATTACCATAGCAAGACCGCAACTCGATCAAAGCACGGAATTCATTCAATCCAGTGGTGTCGACATTGTTTTAGCGATTGATCTATCTGCTTCGATGCTTGCCTTAGATATGAGTGACAATCAACAAGGTGAGGTTACCCGATTGGATGTAGTAAAAGATGTCATTCAAAACTTTATTGAAAAACGAAAATACGATCGAATTGGTTTAATTGCCTTTTCAGTGAATCCATACCTAGTAAGTGCATTGACCATGGACAAAGAGCACTTACAAAAAAATTTGGCAAGGCTTCGAGTTGGATTAACCCACCAAACGGGTACGAACATAGGTGCCGCTTTAGCTGAGGGAATCAATCGGCTTAGACCCTTGGAATCGAAATCAAAAATCCTCATCTTATTGACTGATGGAAAAGATGAACCACCTCCTCCAAACAGCCCTCTTATCTATGCAGATGGTGCCTCCAAAGATGGAGTAAAGATTTATACGATCGCGATTGGAACTAATAGTAGAACCAGAACCTACCTGTTTGATCCTTCTACACGCGATCTGATGCGTTACACAAATGGAAAGCCAGTAGTTCAAGTTGCAGACTATCCTGTAGACAAAGATATTCTCAAGAAAATTTCTTTTAAAACAGATGCCCTCTTTTTTGAGGCCAAAGATAAAAAAGCACTTTCTTCTATCTATGACGAGATTGATAGGCTTGAAAAAACTGAAATCGAATTAAAAGTGAACGCCTTATTTAAAGATCTTTTCCAGTGGCCCCTGGGTTTTGCAGTTTTCGCACTATTGCTTGAAATTGTGTTATCTCGTACTCTATTTATGAAAATCCCCTAGTTATGTTTGCCGAACTCAATGTTATATTCATAGGCCTAGGAATTCTTTTTTTTGTGCTCCTACTCTTTAGATTTTCTGAGCAAGCTAAGAAGAAAAAAATTGATCGATTCATTTCAAGAAAACTTTTCAATGAGTTGGTTCCAACTTATTCCAAAACCCAAAGAAATCTGCGATTTCTAATGGTTTTTTTCGCTCTTGCCCTAATGCTCTTAGGGATAGCTCGACCTCAATGGGGAGTGGAGCAAAGAACTTCTAATCCTCGAGGAATTGATGTCCTCGTTGCGGTGGATGTATCTAAAAGTATGCTTGCACGCGATGTTAAGCCAAACAGACTTGAAAGGGTAAAATTAGGAGTAGTAAATTTACTGGAAAAAGTTAAGAGTGATCGTTTAGGCCTTATTACTTTCTCTGGATCTGCCTTCTTACAATGCCCGCTCACATTAGATCACCAGGCTTTCATCAAAACCTTGGAAGATCTTCAGGTAGGAATTATCAAAACTCCCGGAACCAATCTTGCTCAGCCCATTGACGAAGCTTCCCGCTCTTTTGCCAAAGACGACAACGACCGCTTTTTGATCCTTCTCTCCGACGGAGAAGATTTGGAAGGCGAGGGACTGAAGAGAGCTAAAGCTGCAAAAGCGGAGGGAATCAAGATCTTTACTATTGGCATTGGCTCGCCTAGTGGCTCCTTTATTTCTACAGACCCAATTGGTCAGCCTGCCAGAAATTTCTTGAAAGATAGAGATGGAACCACGGTACTCACTAAATTAGATGAAAAGTCATTGGTAAACATTGCGGAGGTAACCGGTGGAAGGTATTTCAGCCTTGGGCCAACTGGAGAGGGATTAGCGAAGACCTTTAAAATTCTTCAAAAAGAAGGGCAACAAAGGAGAAGATCTCAACTGTCTACTGATCTTCCAATCGAAAGATTTCAGCCCTTCGTTATTTTTGCTCTGCTACTAATATTTCTTGAAATGCTAACTCCTTCAAAAAAGAAAATCATCCTGAAAACATTGGCTTTGGCTCTTCCTTTATTCTTTCTGGGTTGCTTTAAGGAAGATAATGTCAAAAGAGCAGAGATGGCACTTGCAGAAGGAAATCCTTCGGATGCCGCAAACTTCTATTCTCTTGAAATTAATTCGTCCCAAAAAGAGGGGCAACCAGTAGAGCCAAAATTGTTTTTAAATGCCGGACTTGCTCACATGCAAGCAAACTCATTCGAACAGGCTGCATCCTTTTTGGAAAACGCATTAGATTCTTCCGTGGATGACCCTGAGCTCCAATCCATTGCTCTTAATGCTTTAGGTAATATTTTTTACAAAAAGACCAATACTTGGCTTGATGGCCAAAATGTAAGCAAAGCCAGAATAACTTGGAACAAGGCATTGGCATATTATGACTCAGCTTTTCAGCTAAACGGGAATCAAAAAGCTGCTACAAACCTTGAATCTCTCAAAAAACAAATTCAAGAAAGAATTCAATCCCTCGTGACCGTTATCAGCGGTATAATCTGGAGGGATATGAATGGGGACGGTGAAGTTCAAAAGATTGAGCCCAGATTGAGGGGAATAATTTTTTGGGATAAAGATAATAATGGCGAATTGAATGCTACTACCGAACCAAAAATTTCCACAACCGAAAAAGGAGAGTTTGCTTTTGAATGGATTTCAGGAACTTATCCAACTCTTATTGAAATTGGATCCAAAATAAATGAAGGCAACCAGACTGATAGTAGAATATTGGTCCCTTTCTTCCCTCCTCCACCACCTCCGCTTAATTCAGATTCTGTTCTAAACCATCAAATCTCAATTAGAAAACCAGGTACAACAAATTTGGCGATTCCGTATCGGGCAGCACCCCTAATTTCTGGGGAAATTTGGTCCGATAAAAATGGAAATGGACAACGAGAAAAAGAGGAAAATGGATTTAGCGGGGCTAAAATCTTTATCGATACAAATGGAAACTTTGTCCTCGATGAAAATGAGTCCACTTTTTCTCCTGACCAAAACGGAAAGTTCAACCAAGCCGTCCCCCCTGGGCAACATTCAGTCTGCATAGCTCCCGACAACCCTGATGCCAACATTACTTTTCCTTTAGATGAAAAGAAAGCATATTTAACTTGGGTGAATTTTGAAACATCTTCTGGAAATCTTAATTTTGGAATTCAAGACGACTCAGAAAATCAAGAGCAAAACCAAGAAAGTCAACAAAGCAGCCCGCAAGACGGGCAACAAGAAGAAAACACAGAAGAGAAGAGTCCTGCACAAGATGATTCTAGCCAAGAAGTAAATGCTTTGTATGAACGATTACTCCAAGAAATGGAATCAAAAAGTAAGCCTCTTGATCAACAAGCCAACCCTGTTCGGGTGCTAAACAACGGAAGAGATTATTAAGTGAAACTATTTGTCAAAAAACAAGCGAGTTCCTTCTCCACTAAAATAATACTCTTAACCCTTTTTCTTGGCGTTCAATCTTTTACACTTGGCCAAAGTAGTCAGATCAAAATTGAATCTTCTTTTGAACCCGCTGCGATTACCTTGAGTAATTCTACCATTTACAAGGTTGTTATCGAAGGCTCCCAGAACCCTCCAAAAGGTTCGATTCCAAAAGTCCCAGGCTTAAATATTTCAAACAACCCCCAAACCTTTCGAAAAGTGAGTTTAGTAAATGGAGTTACCTCCATAAAATTAGAACTCAGCTTTTCTGCCCGTGCAAGCAGACAAGGATCTTTTAAAATCCCTTCTTGGCAGCTTACGATTGACGGGAAAAGCCATTCAGTGCCTGCGGCTAACCTAGAGGTTCTTGCACCAAGCCAACAGGATTTATTGAGAAAACAGCAAAAACAAAAAGCAGATGAGGATCTAAAACAAGCTGCATTCATTGAATTTTCAATGCCTCGAGAATATTTATTTCAGGGAGAAACCATGGTTTCTGAGATTAGTTTATTCCTATGGGACCGAATGCCATTCACACGAATTGAGAATGCACCGATCAAAGTGGGAGATTCTTTTTCACTAACCGCTTTGGGGCAGCCCAAAGAAAAACGCAATATTATAAAATTCAACAAAAGTTATTCTTCTTATTCTTGGACCGTTGGAATAACCGCTGCAATCTCAGGGAAGCATGTTCTTTCCTTCCATTCGAATGTTCGAATAAGAACGAATAACCAAAAGAATTCAGCTTTTAATAGTCCATTTTTCAACGATCCTTTCTTTGGTTTTGGAAGAGAAGAATCAATCAAGGTAAGTTCACAAGTGAGGGAAATTGAAATCCGTCCCCTGCCAACGAGCGGAAGGCCTCCATCTTTTTCTGGTGCAATTGGAACCTTTAATACCTCTTCTTCTATTGATTCTGAAAAAGTTTCTCTTGGAGATCCAATACGATTAACTTTTTCAATCTCCGGAAATGGAAATTTTTCTGCAATGCCTGCCCCTACCCTTACCAAAAATACCGATTTCAAGTTCGGTCCACCTGCATTCTTTTTTTCTGGAAATGAACAAACAAAATTCACAGGAACTCAACGCTTTGAATACATTATCACCCCGCTCAAACCAGGTCTGCTCAAACTACCTTCTCCAAACTTTGCTTTTTTTGATCCAATAAAGGAAGAATACATCACTTTGAGTAATCTTGAACACACCATCCGAGTGGACCCAGGAGATAAGTGGAATGAACCTGTTCAGCGATTCGAAGAACAAGCCGAAGGAGTACAATCTGAGGCAGCTCAAAGTACCCTTTTTCAGACAGAAAGTGAACCCGGTCCATGGAGAAAAGATTTTTTAAGAGCGAGCATTTCACACTCTTTTCTTTTTTGGGTTGTTCAAACCATTCCATTCTCTGCCTTGTGCCTTTTTATATTTCTCGGATTCAAGAAGAGAACCCATGGGATTGAAAGCCTGAAGCAAAAAGAATCAAGAATGTTAAAAGAACTAAAAAAATGCCATGGGTTTAATGATGCCAAGGGATTTTTCCGGACCTATCGGGCCTTGATTCAGTTCAAAATTGGATACTATAGCGATCACCCAAATCCTTTTTCGCTTTCCAGTGAAGAACTAATTCAAATATTACGGGAGAGTAATGAAAGCCCCGAACTGATCGCAATGATTAATTCCCTCCTTCAAAAATTTGATGATTTTGAATTTGCTAGAAATGAAGAATCCACTCCAAACTTAAGAGAAGAATATAAAAAGGCACTTTCTATTTTAAAAAGGATAAAATGAAAAAATTAATTCTTTTCTTCATGTCTTTTCTTCTTCTCGGTATCCAACAAGAAGTGTGCTCAAAGGTTGAGGATAGAATCTTTTATGATGCGGTTCGGGCCGAGGCTTCAGGCGATTTAGAGAACGCAATTATTCTTTATGAAAAAGTAGCGAAAGGGACCCACTCCGCCAACTTACATGGGAATCTTGCCAACCTTTACTTCAAGTTGGAAAAATTCGGCCAAGCAATTATTAATTACAGGCAAGCCCTTCTTCTGGATCCATCTAATCGCGAAATAAGGGAAAACTTATCATTTGCGCTTGAAGTTGCGAATGTCCCAAAGAATCAAAGGGTGTTTAGCAACTACTTAAATTCGGAGTCAATAGATTTTTGGTTTATAATAATGGCCGTCATTTTTTGGACAGGATCTTTGACCTTTTCCTATTTTTATTTTGCTGGTTGTAATAGGCAAAAATTCTTTATTCCCGTCTCCATTTGGCTTTTGCTCTTATTTTTCACGACTTGGGCGATTTACACCTCAAGCGGGAGCCAGAGTATGCTTAAAAGGGAAATGATTGCCATTGAACCCAAAGCGAACGATCAGAATCATTCGAAGCTAATCCAACTTCGTAGATTTGCCGGTTCAGGCAGTTCTGCAAATGCTCATGTCAAACCCGGCGAAAGCTTGTGGGTTTATTTAAAAAATGACCTTAGCGTACGAAGCCACAGAAGCCAGGATGGATTGGAATGGTTTTTAGTCCATACTTCTAAGGACCGCAAAAAAGGCTGGATTAGATCCGATGAGGTGAAAAAGATCATTCCCTGAGGCAAAACCTTAGATCAATAGATCGGAGTCAATTTTTTCAATAGAAACAAATTCAGCACGAAATTTTTCTTGAAGTATTTGTTTTACTTCATCTGGAAGTAGCTCTGATCTTTGGTCAATTAATTTCTGATCTTTTTCTTGGCGCTTTTGTTTGGATTTTCTTGGCTTTTCAGTCTCAGCATTTTCCTTTTCTTGAAACTTGTTTGAAATATCTTCTGCTTCTTTCTCATGCATATCCTCAACATTTTCCACCCGGGCATTGCTTTCTTCGTTCACTTCCAGCTCATTTGAATTTTGACTAGGTGTATCATAACGAGAACTAGATACTACTAATTCCGAAATGTCTTCTTTTGGGGAGTTCGCTCCCCCTTTTTTGTTTACTTTTAAATCCGGCTTAGAACTAACTCTTTTTTTTTTCGCCTCATCCGGTAGAATTCCTGAGATCTGCCGAATAATTTTGTCTATCGATCTGGATTTCCCAGCTTCAACAGCTCGGAGCAGAGTAACTTCAAAGTTTGTTTTCTCCGATAAACCAGAACGAACTAAATCCTCTCCTTCCCTCAAGGAATCAAGTACACGAACCGCTTGTTCTGGATAAGAATTCTTTCCGTCTTTCATACATGACACCAAATATTCTCTAACATAATCCGCCAAATCCAAAAGGGCACGGTAGAAGTCAACACCCTCTACAGCGAAGGCATCGGCTTCTTTAAGAATTTCTTCAAAATTTCCTTCAAAAATATGATCTCCAAGTTTGACAATACGCTCTCGGGCGACAAGCCCATAGACTTCTAGCACACTATCTTGCTTAATTTCCTTTCCACAAAAAGAAATCATCTGGTCTAGAATACTTTGTGCATCTCGCATACCACCCTGTGCCATTCTTGCGATCGCATTCAATGCCTCTTGATCAACTTTAATTTTCTCAACATCACAGATCTGAGATAGTTTATCCACAATCAGGTCGACCGGTATAGACCGAAATTCAAACCTTTGGCATCGGGATACGATCGTTGGTAGTACTTTATTTGCTTCCGTGGTAGCAAAAACAAATTTTACATGCTTCGGAGGCTCCTCAAGGGTCTTAAGCAAAGCATTAAAAGCTGCCTGACTGAGCATATGAACTTCATCAATGACATAAATTTTATACCTGCATTGTGCGGGTGCGTATTGGCATTCATCCCTTAAGTCCCTGACTTGATCGACTGAATTGTTCGAGGCTCCATCAATTTCAATCACATCAAGACAGCGGCCCTCCATAATTGATTGTCCAATTTCGGAATCCTCAGGTACTTCCATGGAGGGTCCCTTCTCCCAGTTGAGAGATTTGGCAAAGAGTCGGGCAGAGGTAGTTTTCCCAGTACCTCTCGGACCAACAAACAAATATGCGTGAGCGATTCGCTCCATTTTAATAGCGTTCCCTAAAGTACGCACCACATGATCCTGACCGACAAGCTCAGCGAATTGAGTGGGTCGCCACCTACGAGCAATTACTTGGTATGAGGAATTTGTCACCTTTGTTCAGAATGTTTGTTTCCTGATCCGCAGGCAAGAAAAAGTCAAAAAAAATGAGGATTACAAAAGGGCAACTTCCATCGAACTAACCAAAAAAAGGCCAGGCACCCCACAGCACACACTTCTCATAACTACCGCTGCTTCCTTCCGGACCTGACGGGGTTCGTTTGAGACGCGTCGCATGGGACCCGACCTTAAGTTTCCTAGTATCTCAAAAAAATTAGATCATGCAAATAATTTCTTATCCCCTTCTTCTTTAGGTTGAAAAAGACAGACAATGGAATCGGGAATCAAAATGAATTACCTAGCTGTGGTATTCTTCGTCTCCTCTAAACTAAACTTTTCAAATTGTTTTGCTTTCACAGAACTTATTTAAAATAATAAGGTGAGATGGGAAATTCATTTGGTACTTTATTTCGTATTTCTTCATGGGGTGAAAGTCATGGGGGAGGAATCGGTGTGGTTATCGATGGTTGCCCACCTCTTCTGCCTCTTACTGAGGGCGATATTCAACCCTTTTTAGATCGTCGCCGACCAGGTCAGAGTAAAATCACCACTCCGCGGGACGAGGAGGACAGGGTGGAAATTTTATCCGGTATATTTGAAGGTAAAACACTAGGTACTCCGATTGCCATGCTGGTTCGGAATCGAGATGCCCGCCCTCAAGCCTACAATGAAATGAAAGAAAAATTTCGTCCATCTCATGCTGATTTCACTTATCAGTCCAAATTTGGCATTCGTAATCACGAAGGGGGTGGACGCTCCTCCGCTAGGGAAACCATAGCACGGGTAGCAGCTGGTGCCATTGCACAAAAGCTTTTATCATCCAAAGAAATATCGATCAGCACTTATGTTGAAAGGATACATGACATTCAATGCCCGGACCTGAAAAATCCCCCTGCATTGAAAGAAGTCGAAGCATCCCGCACCCGATGCCCTCACCCTGAAACTGCAAAAGCCATGGAGGATCGTGTTCTGGAAATGAAAAAATCAGGTGATTCCGTCGGTGGTTCCATAATTTGCAGGGTCTCAAACCTTCCAATAGGGCTGGGTGCACCAGTATTTGACCGTATCGAAGCGGATTTATCCAAAGCCATGCTTTCCCTGCCCGCGACCAAGGGCTTTGAAGTGGGGAGTGGATTTAATGGTACTTGGCTCAAAGGATCTGAGCATAATGACCTTTTTGAAAACCGTGCCGGTTCTGTGCGAACGCAAACCAATAACTCTGGAGGCGTACAAGGGGGAATTACCAATGGGGAAGAGCTCTTTTTTCGGGTCGCATTCAAACCAACTGCTACCGTTTTACAGATTCAAAAGACTGTAGATCAGAAAGGAAATGAAACTGAATTAATGGGAAGAGGTAGGCATGATCCCTGTGTTTTGCCAAGGGCGGTTCCCATCGTCGAGGCTATGACTGCTTTGGTCTTAATAGACCATCAAATGTTGCACGCTGCACAATGTGATACCTTCAGCGAATTGTAGATCCAAATGAAAGGTCATCTCTATTTGATTATCGGTACGCCGAATTCAGAAGGGATCTCCATTATTTCCAAACATAAGGAACAAGACAAAGGAGCAGACAAATCTCAAATATTGTTACCTCCTCAAAACTCAGAGCAAATTTGTTCCTATTCTAATTGGAAGTGGGTAGAAGGAAATTTCTTTTTTGAGAGTTCTTCCGATGAAGAAACCGAAGAGTGGTTTCTTTTTCTTTCTAACCAATTTAATCTTGCTGATCAACTTGAAGCCAGCTTGGAACTTCTAAATACCAACAGTTCACTTGAACTAGCAAGGGTTATTTCTTTTGTTAATTGTGATGATTTGGATCATGAAGATATCGTTGAATGGATGGATGGAGTCGCACACTTTTCTGATATCTTATGTTTTTCCAACAGGACCAATGCAAACGGGCAAAAATTAAATGAATTTATTGAGCGTTACAAATCAATGCATTATCCGCTTGAAAGTATTATCTTAAGTAAAAGAAAAAGTATTCCTCTCAATCAAATTCTGTCCACAATTCCCCGTAGAATCACTCACATCTTTGAACCTTCAGAACTTCTTGAAGATAACGATTCACCGGATCAGGACTGCTATCTAAAAAAAATGCCCAATGGTAATCGCTGCCGAAGCATTCCGATTATTTTCTCATAAATTTGCAATCGCCTTTCAACAAAAGATAGATATACCAAAAAAAACATATGCCGGGGTGGCGGAATTGGTAGACGCGCTAGACTCAGAATCTAGTATCTGCAAAGATGTGCGAGTTCAAATCTCGCCCTCGGCACCATCTATTAATATAAATCTTTGTTTTAATAAAATCCAAAACTTTGCCTTAAAAGAAAGAGAATCAGGTCCCCCAAGGCATAGGCTTTTAAAAACCAGTCTTCTGCTTTGAGGGAAGTTTTACTTCTGGTTCCTAGTCCTTACCAATATGCACGGGCGTAGATTGGCAGGCCAATGCGTTTCCCTGCGAACCCATGTTCTTCATCCAATACAGGGTTAGTTTTTGTTTGTTTGAAGAACCGCTTTAAAAAAGGTGAGCAAAATAAAATGAGCCTTTATATTTCCAGTGTGAGCACGACTAACAAGCTAAGAGTTTGCCCGAAGGTCTTTTAACCGTTGAGAAAATAAGAGCAGAAAAAGATTAATCCGAGCCAAATAACCGACCCAAAAAGCCTTTTTTGGGAGTGGATTGTTTTGGATCCGAATCCTTGGCTTTCCCAAATTTCCAGAGTTGTAGGTTTTCATTAGTGGTAGCATCGCCAATCAATGTATCATATTTACCCTCAAGTTTTAATTCTTGAATGTAAATGGCCAACCCCATTTTTTTAAATGTGGGTAATGGAGTAGGGTATGAATTGATCAGGCGACTAGATTTAAGAAGTAACATGATGTCAATATCGTAAGCATCCCCAAAATAAGTTGGCTTTCCAAGTATCAGAAGCATTCGACCTCCAATTATTTCCTTTGTTCCCCCTTCTTCTGTGGTAATGGTCCCTTTTCCTTCAAGTGGTATGAATTTAAATCCTCTATTTTTTGTCGCTTCTAAGATGATGGTTCCACGTCCCTGGAAGGTTGCATTAGATTCAGTTGTTGAAAATTGAATGGTTTGGGGGATTTCAGTACAAAAAAGAGCACTCCCAGAATTTAACCAAAAGTTAGAATCAGAGTACCATGTACCCATACTTTCACTTCCAAGACGCCAGTATTTATCATTCACTATGGATTCAATTCTACCTTGTGCCCCTGTTGCTATAAGTAGGTTAGGAGTGAGTGAGTGATTCAGATCAATTTGGAAGGGTTCAAATTGATT
>DEYT01000046.1 GCA_002364975.1 Opitutia bacterium UBA3151
ATACCTCCCTCATAGTCGGTTGACTTGAATTTGCGATAGGGAGTATTGCTGGCGTTGGCCCAGCCAACCGAAACGGTACGATAGCTTTCCACCGGACCGGGAGGAATATCGGGAGTGGTGTTGGGCTGTTCGGGGCAGGCTCCGTTATCGGTCAGGAACATGATCAGGGTATTTTCCCACTCGTCCAACTCCTTCACTTTTGCAAAGAGCCGTCCGAGGTTCTGGTCGACCCGATCGATCATGGCGGCATAGACCGCCATCTTTAAGTCTTCGGCATCCTGTTGTTCCTCGGAAAGATCTTCCCATGCCTTGGAGGCTCGGGTAGTGAGCTCGTGATTCGGACCGATGATGCCCATCTCTTTCATCCGTTTGAATCGTTGTTCCCGGATTTTATCCCATCCGATTTTGTATTTCCCCCGGTACTTGGCAATATCCTCGGGCCATGCATGGAGAGGGTAGTGAGGTGCGGTGTAAGGTAGATAGAGAACGAAAGGCGCGTCCTCGTCCTTGTATTCGTCGAGCCGGTCGATGGCGTAATCAGTGAAGGTGTCCGTGTGGTAGAACTTCTTGTCTGGGCTGGTGTAGCCCATGATCACTTTGTCCTCAATGGCCCATCGGCGGACGCGGGTCTTGCCTTTTCTGCCCGGAGGGCCTTCTCCGGGGCGGGCCTTGAGCCCGGGATTGAAGAAGTTACTGCATCCATCGGCCAGTCCGTAGTAGCGATCAAAGCCACGGGTGGTGGGGAGAGGTACCTGATGCCACTTGCCCGAGATGAGAGTGCGGTATCCGATGGGCCGTAGCACCTCGCCGAAGGTGGCTCCGTGCTCCATGTTGTGATCCCCGATCGAATGAGCGTAATTGCCGGTGAGGAGTTCGGCCCGGGTGGTGTGACACTTGGCGGTGTTGTAGAACTGGGTGAAACGGAGCCCATTCTTGCCCAGTTGATCAAGGTTGGGAGTCTGGACCTCCCCGCCGTAACAACCGATATCAGAGTAGCCCATATCATCGACCATGATCAGAATGAAGTTAGGCCGTGTGCGGTCCGTTTCTGACCACCCTAAATTTAGAGTAAATAGAAGCAGGCTAAGGAAAGGAAAAGTCTTCATTGGCAATGAAAGCCTACCGATTAGACTTATTTTTAAGTCCCATAGCTTTACCTTCCTCACTAGCAGTGGAAAGCCTGGTTTTGGCCATCTTGGCAAGGATTCCTTCAAATTCCTCTTTGATTGTTCGTTCAGCTTTATTCATTTTTTGATCGGTTAATTCTTTCCCATTAAAATGACCTTTGTATCGAGTGAGCATGGCATTGCTTCCATCTTGCTTAGCCAGAAGCGAATACTTTTTATTACGGACCATGACCTGATCCCGGTACCAAATATAAATCCACTCCTTTTTTCGTAATTCTTTTTTATTTTGAATGGCAGGAACGATACTGGAACCATCGGCAGGGTGATTTTTTGGCAGGTCAGCACCGGAGATTTCACAAAGGGTGGGCATCATGTCCGAGAACTCAACAAGTTCGTCACTTACCCGACCGGGTTTCTTAATACCTGCAGGCCAGTTAACAATAAGGGGAACACGCGTACCCGTATCAGTCATGGAACCTTTCCCACCGACTACCTTTGTGCCCTTCCACGGAGTAATAATTGGTTTGTCGGTTCCATTATCTCCAGTAAAGATGAGGATGGTGTTTTCACGAACCCCTGATGTTTCGAGTTGCTTGATGATTTGCCCAACCATTTTATCGGCGAAATTTACCATGTCGATGAAGTGGCGTTGTGGATCATTTTTGTCCCCTTTGTAGGTTGTCGAACCAAGTCTCTTCGGATCCCAATCGGTGGAATCGGGTGTGGGATCAAACGGACAATGGGTTAGGATCATGGGATAGTAGACAAGGAAGGGCTTTTTCTTATTTTCGTCGATAAAGTCACAAACGAAATCGGTACAGACCTGTGGCCCGTATTCCCCTGTTGTGAAATCTTTTTCTTTTCCGTTGAATTCAAGCATCGGGTTGACGAAGCGTCGATCGATTCGTTTTCCGTTTTCATTGGAACGTCCACCCCGTGTATGCTGCCAAAGACAGGATTTTTCGAAGCCGAAATGCTGGGGCGAGTCCGGTTGATTTCCAAGTTGCCACTTGCCGGCAATCGCAGTTGCATAACCGGCTTCCTTGAGTTGGTGAGCGAAGGTGATCTGCCCACGGTCCAGCATCCCGAATTTGACATAATTCCGTACATTGTATTGTCCGGTCATGATTTTAGCCCGGGACGGGGTGCAGATCGGATTGGAGAAACAGTTGGTAAAACGCACGCCTCCTTTGGCTAATTTGTCGAGGTTAGGTGAATTGCAGGATTCGCTGCCGTTGGAGGACAAGGCTTCATAGCCCATGTCGTCCGCCATGATCAGGATTATGTTGGGCCGTTTTTCATGGGCAAAAACTAGGGCATTAACCAAAAAGCTGGAAATAAGGAATAGATTGAACAAGTGATTCATAATTAAAGAACTATGTTCAAAAACAATGAATCCGAAAGCAAAGCGAATTTTTGTGGCAGAATCTATTTCTTAAATAAAGGCTAGAAGCAAAAGGATAAAAAATTTTATAACAAGTTTGAATGAAAGCAGAGAAATTATGGCTTCAATGCAGTTCTACTTTAGTAATGATTTAGGTCGAAGTCGCCAAAAGCTTGAAGTATTTAAAATCGGATTTATACAAACTCGGATTTAATTTGATCCACCCACTTCAAGATTCTTTCCTCCGATTCTGAATCTTGATTATCGTAATCAAGTGCCAACCCTAAAAATTCTTCTCCTTCCAAGGCTACGGACTCTTCAAATTCATATCCCTCAGTAGACCATTTCCCGACAAGCTTCCCTCCGTTTTCCATAAAGGGTCGGGCAAGCAAACCAACAGCATCTAAGTAGTTACAACTGTATCCCATTTGATCCCCAACTCCAAAAAAAGCTCCGGTTTTGTCATCAAATCTCAATTTTTGATAATCATCAAACAGTATGTCCCAGTCTTCTTGTAATTCGCCCACATTCCAAGTGGGGCAACCTACAATAATATTTTTGTAATCCGCTATTGGCTTAAGCCCACTTTTAGCAATGTCAAACGAATCAATCTGATGACCCAGTTTTTCAAATTCTCTTTTGATCTCCGTTGCTGCAATCGATGTCATTTCCGTCGAGCTGCCCCAAAACATTCCTATTTTTGCCATTTTATTTTAACTATTATTTAATTGATTAATACAGATATTGAGAATGAGACTCATTCTCAATAAAAATCAATTTCATAATTCGTAAATTACAAACTTTTGTCTCGAAAACATATTGAAGGGACAGATATCATCCCAAGGTTTTCAGGGGTTAAGATGAGTAAGTACCAAGAGGACATAAGAAAGAGAGCACTCGCATTTTTACTCATTCGACTCGATTTTTGATTTTAACCATTTTGGGTCTCTTTGTCGAGTTGGGCTTGTCCGATGAGCCCAGAGATCCCTATGTTTATCAATGACCGGACCATCAGTGATATCGAAAACCTTTTCCACGAACAGTGAGAAAATGAATTCTCCCCGGTTACTACATCCCTCTAAAATCCAGTTTTCCCCTAACAGATTAGAGTGGGACGACCTTTTAATCAGTTAAATGGAGAGTTATTTTGATATCCGAGCAGCCCAACGAATGGCTTCAACTATATGCTGCCTCCCAAAGGGGGTTTCTAAGGATCGAACATCGTGTCCCAGTTCGGTGTAAAAGAATCTGCCGTTTCTCAAAGTGTTTGTCCATGCAATTGGATGATCCTTGCCCATCGGCTTACCTCCTCGATCCTGAAAGAACTTACGGACAGGTTCATAACTTGATTCATCCACACGCAGTAAAACCTGAAAGCCCGGCTTTCCCGTTACGCTTTCCGTGTGATTCGTCCAGTCCGCTTGGTAGCGGAATTCAATCCCGTGCCCCTTGACGGTCGGATGATTTTTGGCCTTCGGGTCGACGAGAACTTTCGCTTCCAAGAATTCCGAATCACTATCGAAGTCACACCCTCCCAATGCACTTAACCATTCCCATGCCGTTTGACGAACCAATGCCGCATGCAGAGCAACAATCCCACCTCCTTCTCGGTACCATTCTTCAATGATCTTTCTCTGTTTTTGATCAAGAACCTTGGAGAGTTGGTTGGAATTGTTCAAGATCAGCACCTGATATCGAGGTAGGATATTTGAAATATCCTTTGGACTTTCCGAAACATCGATTTGCATTTTCAATTGATCGGATAATCGGGATAGCCACCCGTTGATCGCAGCAGTTTCTGGATGTCGGTACCAACCAGTAGCGCTGAAAACCAAAACTTTACCTATGTTTTTTGGATCGCGGTCGTAAACTTTATGATCGTGACCTTCAACCTTTGACAGCAAAAAAAAACCAAAAAAAACAACGCAATATT
>DEYT01000140.1 GCA_002364975.1 Opitutia bacterium UBA3151
CAAAAGAATGAGCCCGATATTTTCAATAAGATCGCCAAAGTTCTTCTGCCTAAAGACTATATTCGTTACAAGTTAACGGGCGAATTTTGTAGCGATGTGTCTGATGCATCTGGTACATCCTTGCTGAATGTGGGTGAAAGAAAATGGTCCGATGAAATTTTGGAGTCTCTTGGATGGAATAAGGACTGGTTACCCGAAGTAACGGAATCAACCGAAATGTCGGCAAATATCTCTGCGGTTGGTGCTGAAGCAACCGGACTTCCAGTGGATACCCCAGTCGCTGCTGGTGGAGGCGATTGTGCCGCCCAAGCAGTAGGGAGTTCGATCGTTCAAGAAGGTAGAGTATCGGTTACCCTAGGTACGAGCGGGGTGGTTTTTGCACAAAGTGATCAATATCGGGTGGAACCGGAAGGAAAACTGCATGCTTTTTGTCACGCTGTACCAGGGAAATGGCATTTGATGGGGGTGATGCTTTCTGCGGCTGGCTCCTTTCAATGGTATAAAAATAACCTCGGAGATTTGGAATCAAAAGTAGAAGAAGAGGGTGGTGAGGATGCTTATGAAATCTTAACTTACAAAGCCGCCACCGTCCCCCCCGGGTCGGATGGATTGATTTTCCTTCCCTATTTATCCGGGGAGCGAACCCCGTACCCCGATCCTTATGCAAAGGGCTGTTTTATTGGGCTTAGCCTCAGGCATAAGAAAGAACATCTTTCCAGGTCGGTACTCGAAGGTGTTTCTTTTGGACTAAATGATTCCCTCCAGTTGATGAAAAAACTGGGGATTCATCCTGAGGAAGTACAACTCTCTGGGGGGGGGACCAAGTCCACTTTATGGAAGCAAATGTTAGCAGATATTTTTGATGCTCCCTGCACGATGGTTAATGCAAGAGAGGGAGCTGCTTACGGAGCCGCTTTGTTGGCTTCAGTCGGATCCGGACAGTTCGAGGATGTGGAAACTGCTTGCAGGACATGGATTCGAAAAACGGAAACGATATATCCTGGGCAAAACGCAAAGATTTATCAAAAGAATTACTCTATCTATCAAGGTCTTTATCCAAAACTTAAGGAAGCTTTTGGACAAATTGCATCTCTGGAAGATCATTAAAAAGGATTAAAAATGAACCCTTACGAGGACTCTAAATTATTGGATGAATACCTCCTATTTCACTATGGAAAAGATGAAGATATCATGCCTTGGGATTTTGGACCCAAAGTTGGTTTGCACTTTCCCAAAAGAACTGTTCATGAATTAGTTGATACCAGCAACCTACCTTCCGAGGCAAGGGCTCTCGATCTGGGTTGTGCAGTAGGAGCTTCTTCCTTCGAATTGGCAAATATTTATCAATATGTGCTGGGGATTGATTTCTCAGATTCCTTTATCAAAGCTGCCAGTCAACTGCATAAAAAGGGATCCTTAGCCTACCGTTTTCTGGTTGAGGGAAATTCTTATTCTGAGGCCTTGGCTGAAGTAGAAGATCCGTCTGGAAGAATCGAGTTTAAAACAGGTGACGCATGTAATTTACCGGACAACCTTGGCTCTTTTGATTTGATTCATGCAGCGAATTTAATTTGTCGTTTGCAAAGTCCAAACCGTTTGCTTGATCGACTTCCTTCGTTGGTTAACAAGGGTGGACAGCTTGTCCTTGCAACTCCTTTTACCTGGTTAGAAGAATTTACTCCGGTTGAAAATTGGATTGGTTCTGGAAATTCGAAGGAAAGACTCCAAGAAAAATTAAATCCAAACTTTGTTTTGGAAGAAAGCAAAGATCTTCCCTTTGTAATTCGAGAACATCGAAGAAAATTTCAATTTTCAGTTTCTCTGGGTACTCGATGGCGTCGGGTGTAGCTATTATTCAAACTAAAAATGAATATCGAAGAATTTACTCAGTCAATCTCCAAGGAGGAAAAGCCACCAGAAGTATCCTGCTGTTTACAAGCTCTATGGTGGGCCAAAAAAGGGGATTGGTCCCGTTCTCATGATATTGCTCAAGAAATTAGGGAATCCGAAGGGTCTTGGGTGCATGCTTATTTACACCGTGAGGAAGGAGATCTTGGAAATGCGGCTTACTGGTATTCCCGAGCGGGTAGACCAGTTAAGAGAAGTGAAGATTTGGCAGAAGAATGGCATGAGATCGTGGGAGAATTGTTAAAATCGCAACCCTAACTTACTATTTGCAAATTGTACCTTGGAATATAGCAAAGAAAAAAAGCATGCATCAGACGGTCTACTCGGGCAGGAGAATCGATTGGATTGGCTGACTCCTTTATGCCTTCTGGGTCTGAGTATTTTAAGTATTCTATTTATTCAGTCCGCTCAAGCTTACACCGGAGGAGATCAGTGGAAAATGCAGGTTATCTGGTGCGTTCTTGGCTTTGGTGCCTACCTCCTTTTTTCATGGATCGATTATCATTTGTGGATGAGATACGCACATTTTCTTTATGTAATCGCTATTTTTGCTCTCTTGCTCGTTTTTGGAGGCCCGGTTCTTTACGGAGCAAGTAGATGGATTGATTTCGGGATATTTAAAATTCAGCCCTCTGAAATAGCAAAATGGACTACCATGATCATGGGAGCCAGTATTCTGGCCCGATCCAAGGTCGGTGGTATGCAAGATTCACTCAGTGGAATTGCAAAGGTTGGCCTTTGCTTTAGCCTTCCTATGTTCTTGATTTTTCTTCAACCAGACTTAGGATCAACCCTCGTCTTCCCACCCATTGCTTTTTCACTTTTGTACGTCGCTCGCATACCAACTCGGTTCTTCATTGCCACATTTGTTGTATTTGTGGTTTTGATTGGTGTGCTCGGGTGGGACGTCTTTCGTTACTATCAATATAAATCTGAGAATCCACGTACCTCGGAAGCAACCATTGCTTATGAGGAAACGTCTCTCGTACCACTCAAAGATTATCAACGTAAACGCATTCTTACCTTCATTGCACCCGAAGTGGAAGACCCGCATGGCATCGGAGCTAATTGGAACCGAATCCAAGCCCTCATTGCTGTGGCCACAGGTGGGATTACTGGAAAGGGTTTGGGGAATGGAATGCAAGCTAAGCTTGGGTATTTACCAACCGCAGTTGCCCACAATGATTTCATTTTTGCAGTTCTCGCCGAAGAATCGGGGCTGTGGGGAAGCTTACTTGCAATGCTTGCGTATGGGTTGATTATTTTCGGTTGCCTCAAGGTGGCTGCCAAATCATCTGATCGATTTGGTGCAATGATCGCTGTCGGTGTGTCCGTGCTGTTGATGACGCACTTGTTCGTCAATGTAGGAATGACAATCGGGATAACACCGATCACTGGACTGCCTTTGCCCTTTCTTAGCTACGGTGGTTCCTTCCTTGTCACTTGTTTTATGATGTTGGGAGTTGTACAGAGCGTCTATCGTTATCGAAAGGAATTTAGATGATTTGGTTCCAGCCAAATAGCTATTTTCTCTTGCTGATGATGAAATGTGGGTTTGATAAACCCAATAATCATGGCCAGAAACACTAAGCGTAGATCCCGTTATTCAAAGAACAGAAGAAATCATACTTCTAAAAAAACAGAAAAGAATCCATCATCAAAAAATGATTTGAGTTTGCCTCCGAGTGAGCCCAGTCCAATTTTAATAGATAAAAAAGAACTCCGTGAGGGAGCCTTGGAAAGAGCAAAAAACCGTCCCATTTTCGAAAGGATTCTTACTGTTTTTCGAAGGGAAGCGAATAAGGATTACAAGGAATTGATAATCAATACTGAGGCCCTGGAAAGAAGAGTCGCCCGAATGGAAAATGGAATACTTCAAGGATTCGATGTCGAAAGATTGGATGAAGATCGAATGGTTGGAGCGATTTTTAAAGGAAAAGTGCAGAATCTTGAGCCTGGGCTAAAAGCTGCATTCGTTGATATTGGACAAGAGAAAAATGCATTTCTTCATTATTGGGATATGCTGCCTGGTGCAAACAATGACCCTTCCATTGAAATCGTTCGTCAAAATAAGAAAAAGTCGACTGGTAAAAACGAAATAAAGTCAATCAAAGATATTCCGAAGGCTTTCCCCATTAGTTCTGAAATTGTGATCCAAATCACAAAGGCTCAAATCGGAAGTAAAGGGCCCAGGACGACAACCAATTTATCTCTCCCGGGTAGGTTTCTGGTGATGATGCCTTATGCCGGACAGTGTGGTATCTCTCGAAAAATAGAAGACAAAGCAGAGAGGGCTCGATTAAAGCGTATTATTGCAAATCTTTCCTTGCGTGAGGGAATGGGAGTAATCATTCGTACTGCAGGTCAAAACAAACCGGAGCGTTTTTTTGATCAAGATTTAAACCTGCTTAAGAAACAATGGGATGAAATTGAGGCAAAGATGAAATCTCAAGATAGCCCTGCATTTTTGTATGAGGAGCCTGATTTAATTGGCTTAACTGCTCGAGACTTTTTAACCGACGATGTGGATCGCGTTCAAGTCGACAAAAAAGAAGACTACAACCGCTTGCTAGAAACCATTCAGCTCATTTCCCCCAAATTGAAGTCCAAAGTATCGCTTTTTGATGAAGAAATCCCAATTTTCGAACGGTTTAATGTAGAAAGGCAGATTGAGCAAACTTTCATGCGTCGGGTTCTTCTTCCTTCCGGGGGGGAAATTGTGATGGAGGAGACCGAAGCACTAGTTTCCATTGATGTAAATACCGGAAGCCATAAAGGGGACCGTAAGGATGGAAAGAATTTTATTCTTCAAGCAAATATTGAGGCTGCCATGGAGGTTGCCCGTCAGATGAGACTTCGGAATCTCGGTGGACTAGTGATCGTAGACTTCATCGATATGAAAAACAAGGGGGACCAGCGAAAAGTTCACCAAAAGATGAAATCTGCGATGGCTGAGGATAAGGCAAAACATAATATTTTACCGATTTCGCAGTTAGGAATCATGCAGATTACCCGCCAGCGACATGACGAAAGTAATTCAAGCGGTATCTACGAGCCTTGTCCTTATTGTAACGGCAGAGGAATTGTTAAATCCCCCCGTTCGGTCAGCATTGAAATCCAGAGGAAAATAAGTAATGCCATCTCCAGAACTAAGGTAACAGACCCAACTCGTAAGGAACTAAAGCTGAAGATTTTTCTGCACCCTAGTAATCTGCGCAGATTACGTGGTCCGGATTCCAAGTTAATCGAGCGAATGCAGCAAAACTATAACCTAAGCCTTTCCTTTGAGGCGGCTGATACTTATCATGTCGAAAATTTCAAAGTGGTAGAGGAAGCTTCTGGCGAGGAAGTAAAGTAGGGAATTAGTATGCAGAAAATCCTTGCAGCATTCGACAAGTGCAAGGATTCCCTTGCAGCGAAGGAATTGTGCATACTCGCCAAAAAGACTCTCGAGGAAGTGGGGCAAGAATATCTTGTTGATATGGTTCCATTGACGGATGGAGGGGAGGGCTTCGTAGAAATTCTTACCTTACAAGCGGGTGGAGAATTTATTCCTATTTGTGCTTCGGATTCTTTGGGACGAAAAAAAGAGCTCGTAGTCGGTTTATGTGAATTAGAAAAGCTTCCTCGGATGGTAAAAGGTTTTCTTTCTCTGCCTGATAGAGGGAGAATCGTAATTATAGAAATGGCTAGTGTGGTCGGATTAGCTGATTTGAAGCGGAAAGAAAGAAATGCTTGGAAGACCAGCACCGTTGGAATTGGAGAAGTTTTGAAATATTGCTCAACTCTTGAGCTTGATGCTATATTGCTTGGAATTGGAGGCAGTTCAACCAATGACATGGGGTTGGGAGCTCTGAGCGGTTTGGGGATGGAAATATTTTCAGAATCGGGTGATTTGCTTACTTTTCCATCTCCCGAAACTTGGTCAGATCTAGCCGAGGTTTCAATTCAAAAAATGGTAAGCCTACCACCTCTGAAAATTGCCTGTGATGTTAAGAATTCATTGCTTGGACCCACGGGGGCAACTCATCAATTTGGAGCGCAGAAGGGCTTGAGTTCTGAAGACATAGTAGCTGTCGAAGATGAAATGAATAAAATGGTACAAAAACTTGGGAACTGTTTCTTGGACGCGGAAAAGAATTCATCCGATGAGGGCAGTGGCGCTGCTGGTGGAATAGGATATGGCTTGGGACTGGTTTATGATGTGTCAATGGTAGCAGGCTTTGATTTAATTCGAACTTGGTTTAA
>DEYT01000118.1:0-7522 GCA_002364975.1 Opitutia bacterium UBA3151
ACCATATCGCAGATCTACTGGAATAAAACTGAGGTTGGTGGAAAATATGATGTCAGAGACATACTCCTCTTCGAATCCGTAGTCATATTCCTTCCACTTCAACAACTCAACTCGGTTCGTTGATTTATATCGAACCTTTACCATCATACCCTGTAATTCCTCTGGCCAATTCGGAAAATCAATAAATTCCTGCCCGCATACCCCAGAATATGCTTGAAGCCCACTCGGTCTTGGATGCTGCTCTGGGTAAGGCGGGTCCAGGGCATGATGAGCCGAGGCAAAAATTGGATAACTGGCGACATGTTGACCCCAGTCATCGAAGGTGACACCCCAAGGGTTGGTGCTTGGATGTGTACCAAAGGCAGTAAGTTTATGAAGTTTAGGTTCCCAGGCGAACCAACCACTATTTTGCTGCCTAACGGGACCGTAAGGCGTTTCTACTTGGGTATGATGAAAAATGGATTCCCGAAAGATTAGGTCCCCATCTGGGGTCCATGCAAAGTCATGCAGGGCATGATGGGAATCCTCGCATCCAAATCCAGTCAGAGGAATCTCACGGAGATCAGCTTTACCATCTCCATTCGTATCCTTCAAAAATGTCATATGAGGTTCTTCGGAAACATATACTCCGCCATTTCCAAACTCAAAGGATAAAGGCACATTAAGACCTTCGGCCCAAATGGAACTTTTATCAGCCTTCCCGTCTTTATCGATGTCTTCAAGAATGATAATCTTGTCATTGGGAGACTGTCCTGGATAAACATGTGGATAGGTCGTGGAACAGGAAACCCACATTCTTCCAAGACCATCCCATCTCATCTGAATCGGACAGGCAAGGTCAGGGAATTCCTCTTCACTCGCAAATAGGGAAACTTCGAATCTAGGATCAACCTTAAAGGCGGCTTTTTCTTCTCGAGGAGATAACCATTGATTGGCCCCTCTGCTTTCTTTGGTGATCGGTAACGGAGGGACATTTGAGTCATTGATAATAGGATTAGGGTTTAAACCCATGACTAATTTGTGAATTCTTTGATCACGATTCGAAGTCATAATGTCAAAATTTCTCATTGCGGGTAAAAAATCAAGATAGCCGTAACTACCCCTCCTGCCGCCGGTGTAGTAGAAAGTATTAAGCGGTCTATAACGAAAAAAGTGTTGATTATTTTTTTCGATAACTGCTGCTTTTACATCGTTATCCAACGGGGGAATTGATTTAGAAAAAATTCTTTGAAAAAGGACTTTTGAAAACTCAAGATAACCCATTTCATTCAAATGACATCCATTGATGGTAAGATCATCACTTTGATCATCCATCCTCGGGAGTAGGTATTGGTAGCTATTCACGAAACCAACCTTTTCTGCCAATGCTACTTTTTCCATTACCTGGGTATATTTTTCCAGGTTTGCATTATTCATGTCTGCGGCATTCACTCCCGCTACATTTTCATTTGGAATGGGAGAAATAATAACAACTTTTGGAGCAGAAATTCCGTTGTATGTTTTAGATTTTAAATCATTTAAAAATTTAATAAAACGAATTTCAAAGTCCTTCTTACCTTTATTGCCCGCAAAAGATTCATTAAATCCAAAAGCAGCAATGATTAGGCTGGATTCAAACGAAGTAAGATGTTGTTCAATATCCGCAAAATTAGCTGGTCTCGGTTGGAGATCAATTTCATCTGCTGACCAAGAGAGATTTCGCAGGATTATTTCATGTTTAGGGTGAGCCTTTTGTATTAAAGCTTCAAAGTGACCAAAGTTTCTCATTCGGTCGAAAAGGGTGTTTCCGATTAGAGCAATTCTCTCTTTTTTTTCTAGGGTTAGCGGTAGTTTTGTTTGTATGGGATTGATAGGTTTGGCTCTTTTTGCATTCTCAGCAAACATGGCAAACTTTCTAAAATCCCCTTCCTCTCCCAATAAAAGTTGGGATTTTAAAAACATTAATATCAAGGCTAGGTTCCTAATTGTATTCATTTAAAAAATTTATGTTTTGGTAGTAATGACTTAGATTCCAGATAAACATTTATCAATTTTGAGATTGTATGGATGCGAGCAAAAAAGCTTAACATCCAAAAGTATTTTTCAAAGAGAACAGAATTTTACTTGAACTGAATCTGAGGTTCTGGGTTTAATTATGATATGCGTCCCTTTCGTGATTTTATAACGATTCTTTTTTTCCAATTAATTTTTGGATCCTGCCTTTTAGCTCTACCCTTTGGCACCCAACCGAACATCATTTTAGTGATCACCGATGATCAAGGCTATGGCCCAATAGGAAAGCACGGTAATCCTTGGATTCAAACACCAAGCTTGGATAAGTTGCACGGTCAAAGTACCCGCTTTGAAAGGTTTCTCGTGAGTCCGACCTGTTCCCCCACTCGAGCCGCTCTTATGTCAGGCCGTCATCCAATGAAGAATGGAATAACCCACACCATCTTAGAACGAGAGCGCATGGCCCTAAGTACAGTAACCCTTCCGCAAGTTCTTTCCAAGGTGGGATATGTGTCAGGAATTTTCGGGAAGTGGCACTTGGGCGACGAAGAGCCTTATCAGCCCCATAAGCGCGGTTTTGACGAGGTTTTTATTCATGGAGCTGGTGGAATTGGCCAAGCCTTTAAATGCTCTTGTGCGGATGTACCCGAAAATAAGTATTTCAACCCAACCATTCGTTCCAATGGGTCATTCGTGAAAACCAAGGGTTATTGCACAGACTTGTTTTTTACAGCTGGATTAGGTTGGATTAATAAGATGAAAGATAAAGAAAACCCCTTCTTCGCTTATATCACTACCAATGCCCCCCATGGACCTTTTATCGCCCCGCCTGAAAACACCAAGCGATTCACGGATATTGGTTTCTCCGAAAAAGATGCTGGTTTTTACGGAATGATCGAGAATATCGATGAAAACATCGGGATACTGATGAATAAGCTAGAAGAGTGGAACCTTAGTGATGATACCATCCTTATCTTCATGTCTGATAATGGTTCAGTCGGTGGAATGGTACGAGAAGACATAAAACTTGGAATATCGAAGGACGGGGAGCCAATAAGAGGTTTCAATGCAGGAATGAAAGGCACTAAAGGTTCAGCCCACGAAGGTGGGGTTCGGGTGCCTTTCTTTGTTCGTTGGCCAGGCAAATTCAAGGCGGGTCAAGCGATCGAAAGGATTTCCGCCCATATCGATCTTTTTCCAACCCTTGCAGAGATTGCGGGAATAGAGCAATTGCCCGAGGGTCAAGTCGAGGGTCGTAGTTTGGTTCCCCTGCTCAAGGACCCAAAGGCTAAATGGAAGGATCGCTATTTTTTTACCCAAGTAGCTCGGTGGAAAACGGGATCTGAGCCTACGGATCAAATGTGGAAACGTTTTGCAGTTAGAAACCAGCGATTTCGCCTAGTTGAGAACAGCCTTTACGACATGAAGAAAGACCCAAGGCAAACCGAAGACATAGCAGACAAACACCCGGAAAAGGTTCAATCAATGCGTATCGCATACGAAAAGTTCTGGAAGGAAGCTCGACCCCTCATGGTAAATGAGGATGCACCGATATCCCCAACGCGACCTTTTCATGTTCTCCATGCTAGGCAGTTGGAGGAAAGCGACATTCCCGATTGGAAAGTTCCAAAGTTTTAAATTATTCTTGATCTGATCTTTTTAAAAGCGGGATGTAACGCCCCTTTAAATGATTAGTGTCCATGGGTTATTGGTTAGCAAGTACGCAATCCGATTCATAAGGCTTGCATGACTTGATCCTAGTTGGTATAAATCCTCGCTTATCTTTTTTACCCTTTCTTCATTATGTCAGAACTAAGTGAATTGACTTTGCAAGTTTCTCCGCGTGAGAAAACAGGTCGCAATGCATGTAATAGCATACGAAACGCAGGGAAAATTCCCGTGATCTTGTACGGCAAGGATTTAAATAAGCCTTATTCTGTAGATGGTAAAGAAACCAGAATGTTGCTGAGGCGAGCTTCTGGTACTTCTTCTTTATTTAGGCTCTTAGGTAAAGATGGAGAAGACGAACTTGTTCTCATCAAGGATTTGCAAAAAGATCAAATTAAAGACAAAATTTTACACATTGATTTTATTCAAGTTACTCGGGGTGAAGACCTTCAGACAAAGGTACCACTAGTAATTTTAGGAGAAGCCAGTGGTGTCAAGAATGAAGGTGGAATTCTTGAAGTCCTTGCCAATGAAATTGAAATCAAGTGTCGACCTAGTAAACTTCCTTCCCAAATTGATCTTGATATTAGTGCATTGGATTTAGGATCAAATCTCCAAATAAGAGATTTGGCCGATATTGATGGAGTGACCTTTATGGACTCCCCTGAAATGATGCTCGTTTCATGCGTGGGCAGTGCAAGCGGAAGATCCGATGCCGAAGAAGATGATGGTTCCGCGGATGTTGAAGATGCCGAAGAGCATGAAGGTTCTGAAGGGGAGAGCGAGGAAACCAAAGAAGGCGAATAATATTCCTCCATATGAAAAGTGACAAAAGTAGCAATAATTGGACTCGGCAATCCTGGCCCGACCTACCTGCGAACTCGGCACAATGTAGGATTTTGGTTGTTAGATCGGTTTGCTGAGAAAAATAATTTCACTTTTAGATTCGATAGTAAGTCTGACTCAGAAATTTCGGAGAACATATATTACGAAAAAAAAATCATGCTAATTAAGCCAATGAGTTTCATGAATGACTCGGGTTCTCATCTACTTCCCCTTCTGCGTTCCAACGGTTATGAAAATAATCAGATTCTAGTTATACACGATGAATTAACTCTTCCATTAGGTGGAATCAAAGTTTCATCTATTGGAAAGGGTAGCGGTGGTCATAATGGAATTAAGAGTCTAATAGATTCGGTTGGAAATACTTTCATCCGTATTCGTATTGGTATCGGTTCTAAAAAAATTCCTGAACAAACCCTTTCGGAATATGTTTTATCAAAATTTTCGAAAGAGGAATCTTTAATTCTTGAGAATAAAAAACAGCACTTTTTAAGTGCTATACAACTGGTAATCGAAAAAGGAGTGGATTCAGCAATGAACCTACTCAACCAAGAAAAACAAACTCAAATTACACCATGAATAAAAAAAATTATCTTGCTACTATCGTCTTTGATCCACGGGGTTCAGATGGTACTTCCGATGAAATGATTCCTAAACTTAGTGAAATTATAAGCGATTCGGATGGAGAAGTAATAAAGATAGAAAATCAAGGAAATCATGACTTCGCATACCCCCAAAAAAAGGGGTTATCAAATGCGACTTATCTTCAATTTGAAATTACTGGTCTTCCTTCAACGCCTGAAACAATCAAGCAAAAGTTAAAACTTGAAAAAAAGGTTGATCGTGTACTGATCGAATGTTTGTAATAGATCTTCAATTTTTTATCTCATGGCCTCCCTTAATAAAGTTCTTTTAATTGGAAATTTGACTCGCGATCCCGATGTTCGAATGATGACCAATGGCCGACCGGTATGTAATTTTGGTCTGGCACTTAATCGTTCTTACAAAGATGCTGAAGGAAATCGCAAAGATGAAACGACTTTTGTAGATGTTGAGTGTTTTGGCCCCAGGGCTGAAGCAGTCGGACGTTTCTTTACAAAAGGGCGAGCCATTTTTGTTGAAGGTAGGCTTAAACTCGATCAATGGGAGACCAAAGAGGGCGAAAAAAGAAGCGCCATTCGAGTCGTTTTAGACAATTTCGAATTTGTTGATTCACGACAAGAAGCAACCAGCTCGAAAGCTGGTCCATCTGGTGACAAAATTTCTGCTCAAGAGAGTCCACTAAAAGAGAAATCAATAGCCGATTCCAGGGTAGCGGATCCGGAACTAGATGAAGATGTCCCTTTTTAACTTTACCCCTTAGAAAAATGCCACAAATAGAAGTATTGTTAGTTGAACACATTGATAACCTCGGTTCCGAAGGAGATGTAGTGAAAGTCCGCCCCGGATTTTCACGCAATTTCCTTCTGCCTCGCGGCAAAGCGGTTCCATTAAACCACGCTAACAAAAAGAGGCTAGATGCCCTTAAAGTGTCAAGAGCCGCCAGGGAATCAGAAGACTTACAGAAGGCTCAAGAGATTGCAAATAAACTTGCAGACACTACAATCGCAGTTGCGGTCAAAACAGGGGCAGGAGGCAAATTATTTGGTTCCGTAACCGCGAATCAAATACTCGAAAAACTCGAAGAAAAAGGTTTTAAGCTAGACAAAAGACATTTTACAAAATTCAAACCTGTGAAGGAATTGGGTCAAATACCTGTAAGTATTTCACTTAATAAGGAAGTTTCTGTAGAAATTAAATTAGAAGTTGTATCAGAAAACCCTATTGAGGAAGCTGAATAATTATATTCATTGAAGAGAAGAACTATTCGAATGCCATCATCTCCTTCTCTTGTCCAAAACGAAAACCAACCAGCTTTCAAAAAAGAATCTGAGGATTCTGTTACATCCGCAAAATTAGATGGCAAAACTCTGCCCAGTAATGTAGATGCAGAACAAGGCTTGCTTGCGGCATGTATACTAGATGGCTCAGGTGAGGTTATTGCTAGGTGTATCGAGCAGGCTGTAAGCCCTGATCACTTTTACTTTCACAACCATCAACTTATTTTCGATGCCCTCCTTCAACTCCATCATGAAAATAAGGAGGCAGATGAAATTCTAATTGCGGAAAAGCTCTCCGCCTCCAATACCTTGGAGAAAATTGGCGGGAAAGATGCCTTATTTGAATTGTCTTCTAGGATAGACACTACGGCACATGCTCCCTATTGGCTGGATCTTGTTAAAGAAAAAGCAGTGTTAAGAAAGTGTATCTATGTGGGTTTCGAAATTATAGACGGAGCGAATCAAGTTCAAGGAGATATCGATGATTTTCTGGCTAGTATGGAGCAAAGAGTTTGCTCCTTGGGAGATGAGCAAAATGTTCGAACATCCGTTCCTTTTCGTGAGCCCATCCAGCATGCCATGGAGCAAATTCAAAGAATGCTTTCACATGAAGAAATGGATGGGTTGCGTTCGGGTTACAAGGATTTGGATCAACTTACAAATGGATTTAAACCGGCAGAGATGATCGTAATTGCAGCTCGGCCTTCCGTGGGAAAGACTAGCTTAGCCATGAATATTGTGGAAAATGTTGCTTTTGCACCAAAATATGAAGCTGATCCCAAGAATATCTTGGTTTTCAGTCTGGAAATGAGTGCAACTTCTCTGGCAATGAGAATGATATGTGGCAGGGCGAAGGTAAATATGAACGACCTACGGCGTGGCTTTGTCCCTAAAAGAGATGCAGAAACTCTTAATGCCATAAGTAGAGAATTTCAGAAGGCTTCTTTGTGGGTAGATGACACCAGTGGTCTTAGTATAAATCAGATTCGTGCCAAAGCGAGGCGATTAAAAACAAGAAAGAAAATTCATTTGATTGTTATTGATTATCTTCAACTTATTTCTGGTGATGCTCGAGCTCAGTCTCGTGAAAACCAAATCTCCGAAATTTCGAGAGGACTTAAGGCTATGGCTAAAGAACT
>DEYT01000118.1:7902-35295 GCA_002364975.1 Opitutia bacterium UBA3151
AGAAGAGATCCCAGGCTTTCTGATCTTAGAGAGTCTGGGTCTATCGAACAAGATGCCGACATTGTCATGCTCCTGGGAAAACAAAGAAAAGGAGAAGACATCCGAGAGGTTGACCAAGACCAAGATGCCGTTAATTCCGATGAGGATTATGAACCTATTTCTCTTTTGTTAGCGAAGCAGAGAAACGGACCGACTGGTAGAATTAATCTCGCATTTCGTAGAAAATTTACGAGGTTTGAGGTTCTTGAAAGAGAGCCAAGACTAAATTAAACGAAATGATCCATAGATTACGACCGATATTCCCGCTGATAATGCTTTTTTCCTGCATTGCTCTTTTATGGGCTCAGGTGGTTCCAGCTGGAAAAAAAATAACCTCGATTGAAATTACTTTGGAAGGTCCAAATACTTTGGGTAAGTCTTTTTTATTACAAAACCTACAGGTTGAAGAAGGAATGGTTTATGACCCAACATCGATTGATAAATCTATACGCAACCTAATTGCTACTGGCTCGGTAGATGATGTTAAAGTTTTCTACGATCCTGATAAATCATCTGAAAAAGGGGTAGCACTCATTTTTAAAGTTAGGGCTAAACCAAGAGTCCGAAAAATTTCGTTTATGGGAAATGTTAAAATTTCCGATAAAAAACTAGAAAAGACCATAACCTTAAGTGTGGGAGACTTGTTTGATGATTCAACTTTCAAGGCAGATCAAGTTGCCATTGAAGAGCTCTATTTGGAGAAAGGTTATTGGAATGCCTCCACCTCTAGCGAGATTAAGAAGGTAAGTAATAATGTTGGAGTAGATGTAATCTTTAAAATTGTAGAAAACGAAAAGCGTAAGATTAAAAAGATCGAGTTTTCTGGTAATGAAATGCTTCCGGCCAAAAAACTTCTCAAGGAAATGGAAACAGCACCCTGGAGATTTTGGAGATTCTGGTCCAAAAGATCCCGTTATCGTCCGAGTATATTAGAAGAAGACCTAAATAAGCTTAAAACAATTTATAGAAATGAAGGATTTTTGGATGTTGCTATCGAGCAGAGTGGATTAGAAATTAAGCCAAATGGGAAAAGTAACCTAGATTTGATTATTAAAATTGATGAAGGAGATCGCTCTTTCTTTGGGGACTATCAAATTGTAGGTAATGTAGTATTGGGTTTAGATTTCCTTATGGAAGATTCCTCTGGCGAAAGGGATAATCGATTCGAGATCAAGAAAGGTGAGCCCTATTCCCCTGCTATGCTTAGTTCAGAAATTTCTAGGTTGCGCCGTAAATACGGAGAGAAGGGATATCTGGATGTTCGAATTCGTTCGGTTAGAACCCCGAATCTTGAAACCAATCAAATTGATTTAAAATTTGAAATTACCGAAAACAATAAATTCAATGTTAATAGCATTCAAGTTCGTGGTAATGAGAAGACTAAAACAATCGCAATTATCCGGGAGCTTGCTCTAGCACCAGGAGAAACCTTTGACCTTGTGAGAATGGAAACAAGTGAGTTCAGGCTCAAGAATACTCGCTTTTTTGAAAAAGTTGATTTAGACGACGAACCAATAAGTTCTTCTGATCCAGAGCTAAAAAATAGTCGCAGAAATCTGGTCGTGGATGTGAAAGAGGGAAGAACGGGCCACATTTCATTTGGGGTAGGTTTTAGTACCCTTGAAAAAGCCATGATGTTTGCAGAATTCCGACAAGGAAATTTTGATATAATGAGATGGAGAACTCCCCACCCTCTTCAAGGAGACGGGCAAAAATTCCGGCTGAGGTTGAAATTAGGTTCTCGTAGTAATGAAGTACGATTAGCTTTGGAAGAGCCTTGGTTTTTTAATCGTAGATTAGCTGCAGGCTTTGAAATATTTAGGGAGAAATCTGACTACTACAGTTCTTATTATGACGAGATGCGGGCAGGCTTTGAAGTATATTTCCGAAAGAGAATATTCGAACTCGTGGAAGGAAGGTTGTTTTATCGTTTTGAGGATGTTGAAATAAATGATGTTAGTACAAGTGCTCCGCCCTTTATAACCCCTGTTGACCTTAGTATATCTAAGGTTGGCCTGACTTTGAGCAGAGATACTAGAGATAGCATTCTTTTTCCAAGCGATGGTAGTATTTTCACCCTCAGGAAAGAATTTGCTGGGGGAATTTTCGGAGGTGATGCGGATTATGGAAGGTTGGAATTTCAGGGTGCCCGATTTATGAGAACTTTCGATCCTATGGATCAGGTGCTCACGATTATGGCGAGAGTGGGTACCCTTGGCAGGTTCAACGGTGAAGATGCTGATGTTCCTTTTTTCGATAAGTTCTTTTTAGGGGGTCCTTACAATCTGAGAGGTTGGGATTACAGAGATGCAGGCCCCCAAGATACAGGTGAGCCCATGGGTGGAAATTCATATTCTTATGCCGGACTTGAATATACTTTTAAAATCGCAGACCCGCTCCGCTTCGCCTTTTTCTATGATGGAGGATTTCTGAGAACCGATGACTTTAAATTCTTGCCTGGAGATGGCAATGAAGGATGGCATGATAATTGGGGTTTAGGCATTCGTATTATGGTAATGGGCATGCCATTACGACTTGACCTAGGATTTCCAATTAGCGACCCTAGTGATAGCGGAGGTTCTCCTCAATTCCATTTTTCTGGAGGAACTCGTTTCTAAATATATTGCTAAGAAATTAATTTTTATGAACATATCAAAAATCATCATTCCAGCTTTTTTATTCCTAGTTGGATCATTTCTTAACGCTCAGAAGATTGCAGTTGTGGATGTGCAAAAGACTTTTGATGGATACCAGAAAGTTAAAGATGCACGCGAGCGCCTAGACCGTTCAAAGAAAATCGCTGTAGAAGAACTAGAGATTTTCAAGGATGAATTAGAAAAAATTGTCAAGGAATTGAAAGAAATGGAAGAAAAACTTCGAAATCCAAATATTGAAAGCTCCGACTTAAAAACCAAATACCAAGAAAAGCTAAAAAAAGCTAAAGAAAAGCAGGAAGATATGGTTGCTTACGATAAAAGAGCAAAAGCGACAATCGCCCAAAGGCAAAGAAACCTGCTGGTCGAACACTTAGATGATATACGAGACGCCGTAAAAAAGGTCTCAACCGCTAAGGGTGTGGATCTTGTCGTAAATGCTTCTGAAACTCAACTTGGTGTTTTTTACTTTTCTGAAAAGCTTGATATCACCAAGGATGTAATAGTTACCCTTAACGCAGGGGCAAAGAAGTAACTGAAACTACCCTTTCAGTTAAGTCTGAATTGTGAAATTTAAACTTAAACTGAGTGACATTTTGGGGTTATTTCCACATGCCTTGACCCAAGGTGAATGTAACTATGATTACTTGACCGGTATAGCATCGCTGGAAAATGCCACAGAAGGTGATCTTTCTTTCCTGGGTAATTTAAAATATAAATTGCAAGTTAGAACTTGTAAGGCTTCCTTCCTGATATTGCCCATTGATTTTGAAGGTCAACCCGGAGAAAATCAGATCCATTTACGAATGGAAGATCCTTCTCATGCATTAGCAGTCATTTGTAAATTTATTGAAGATAAGATATTGCCTTCTCCTAAGTCCGGTATTCACCCTACGGCATTTGTTGATGAAACTGCAGTAGTTGATTCAACCGCATCCATTGGGCCATTCTGTTTTATTGGCTCCAATGCTTTTATCGGGTCTAATACACAAATCCTATCTCATTGTCATATTGGAGATGGTGCAAGGATTGGAAATGACAGTAAATTACACCCTGGTGTCAAGGTATTGACCAGATGCAAGGTAGGAAACCAAGTTATTTTAAATGCAGGGGTTGTTCTTGGCTCCGAAGGGTATGGTTTTGACCAGGTTAAAGGTGAAAATTTAAAGACTCCTCACCTAGGAATAGTAGTTATTGAAGACAAGGTTGAAATCGGTGCAAATACTTGCATTGATCGAGCTCGGTTTGATGAAAGTAGAATAGGAACAGGCACCAAAATTGATAACCTTGTTCAAGTTGGACACAATGTACAGGTAGGTAAAGATTGTCTCATAGTAGCCCAAGTGGGAATTGCAGGTAGCGTAAAAATCGAGGATCAAGTGGTGGTTGGCGGACAAGCAGGTTTTGCTGGCCACATAACCATTGGGAAAGGGGCAAAAATAGCTGGACAGGCAGGCATTACAAAAGATGTCGAGGCTGGAGCTTTTCTTAAAGGCAACCCAGCACTACCTGTCCAATTAGCCCAAAGAATTGCCATTTTACAAAGAAAACTTCCGGATTTATTTAATAGGTTTGCTCAAATAGAAGGCAACAAGTAGGTCATTTTTATGCAAAACGGAACAGGACTTAAAATTTTCAGCGGTAAGTCGAACCTACCTCTAGCTCAAGAAATTTGTAGCTACCTTGGAGCTTCTCTTGGAGATGCTTTAGTCACTTCATTTCCAGATAGTGAAAGCTTTGTTCGTTTTAATGAAAACATACGTGGGACCGATGTTTTTTTAGTTCAGTCAACTTCCTCGCCTGCAAATCATAATGTCATGGAATTGCTTATTATGATTGATGCTGCAAAAAGGGCATCAGCTGCAAGAGTTACGGCAGTGCTTCCATTCTTTGGCTATGCTAGGCAGGACAGAAAAGATCAACCCCGTGTTCCAATTACTTCAAAGCTGGTTGCCAACCTATTAGTAGCAGCTGGGGTTAATCGGGTGTTGACCATGGATCTTCACGCTCAACAAATCCAAGGTTTCTTCGATATACCTGTTGACCATCTTTATGCGTCACCCGTTTTCTTTGACGAATTAAAGTCAAAGGATGTCAGTAATTTGACCATCTTCTCACCTGATGTTGGTGGAATGAAAATGGCAAATGCTTATTCTGAAGTACTTGGCTGTCCATTGGGTTTTGTTGCCAAAAGAAGAACCGGTGCAAGTACCGTGGAAGCGATGAATCTTGTTGGAGAAGTTGAAGGCAGAGAAATTCTTCTTGTTGATGACATGACGGAAACTGCCGGAACTTTGACCGCTGCAGCAAAATTATTGAAAGAGCGCGGAGCCCAAAAAGTAAGTGCACTTGTCAGTCATTGTGTCTTAAATCAGACTGGGAAAGATAGACTTAGGAATGGTAATTTAGATGAATTAATTACCACAAACAGTGTACACATGGATACTGAAGATCTTCCGATTCGACAGCTTAGTGTTGCTCCTCTACTAGGTGAAGCGATCAAGCGTACACATACCGATAACAGCATATCCACCCTTTTCGAAGTTAAGGGATTCTAGAATAAAGGTTTTCAAAAATCTTTATTTAAACAAATCCTAAGCACACAATCGCTTGTTAAATGTGAATAAAATTCTTCTATCTCTTTTCTGTTTTCCTTTTCTGCTAGGTGCAGAAACCTTGAACCTAAAAATAGATGGATCAGATTTACCCAGAGATCAAGGCATAGCAAAACATAGTTACGCTTCGATCTTAAAGGATTCAACTCCAGCTGTTGTTTCTGTTACCACTCAACAGTTTGTCCCGTTAAGATATTCAGGTTCATCTAATCCACTTGAGAACTTCCTACGCCGGTATTACGGGCTTCCAGAAATAGATGAACCCGTTATGGAAAAAGTTCCTTCAGGCATAGGGTCTGGAGTTTTGGTAACCTCTGAAGGTCATGTGATTACTAATGCTCATGTGATTACGGATCAGAGATCGGGTAGACCGGTAGAAGAAGTTCTGGTGCAATTGGCAAATAAGAAAGAATTTAAAGCAGAAATTATAGGTTTTGATCGATCTACGGATGTTGCGGTGTTGAAGATAAATACTGAAGAGCCCTTACCTTTTGTTGTCCTTGCAGACAGTGATCTTTTACAGGTTGGAGATGTTGTTTTTGCGGCGGGCAACCCACTTGGGATCGGGCTTACCGTTACCATGGGAATTGTTTCCGCAACAAGGAGAACGGAGTTAGATGTGTTTCGTGGACAGCGTGGAGCTTATGAAAACTTCATTCAAACCGATGCATCAATCAACCAAGGAAATTCAGGGGGTGCGTTGCTGGATACCAAGGGTCGTTTAGTCGGTATCAATACCGCAATTATTTCGCAAACGGGAGCAAGCATTGGAATAGGTCTAGCAATTCCCGTGAATATGGTGCGAAAGGTACTCACTGATTTTGTCAAAGCAGGTTCAATAAGACGTGGATTTTTGGGAGTCGAACTTACTGAGTCTGAGAACTTGGACGGAGCAATGGTTGGAAAGGTGGTTCCGCAAAGTGCTGCTGATATCGCGGGTTTTCAAGCCGGAGATGTAATCATTAAAGTCGGAAAAACTTTAGTTTCTTCGGTGAATCAGTCTAGGTTAGCTATCTCTCAAACGGAACCTGGAACAAAGTTACCCATAGTTATTCGAAGGGGCAAAGATGAGATTACATTAAGGGTAACTTTGGATCTACTAGGAAACAGCACTGAACTTCTTATTCCCGGAATTACACTTAGAAGCTTATCGTCTTCAGTAAGAAATGAATATGGGCTACCAAGTTCTGTACGTGGTTTGGTGGTCACAAGATCCACTGGAGAAGAAAAGACTTTCAAGCAGGGGGTGGTGATTGTGGAAATCAATGGAGTACAAGTCTCCTCGATCGAAGAAGTAAACAAGCAGCTTAAGAAGGGGATTAATCGGTTTTATGTTTGGTATCGAGGAAAGTATTATTTTCATGCGTACCGAATTCCATGAGTTTTATGCCACTAACTTCCGGGTTTAATTGCCGGAAGTTTGGCCAATTCTTCTGGAAGAGATTGTGGTTCATAAGTAGGGAAATTCATTTTGAGTAATCCAAAGTAGGGAACGGAAAGGGTTAAGTTTTCGGTAGAACGATCGACTAGGCTGACAGCACCCGTTAATCTGCAATTTAAGCCTTTTATAATTTTAATAGCTTCGGTTAATCTCCCTCCTTTGGTAACGACATCTTCGACCAAAAGAACTTTGTCTTCCATTTCCAACTTGAAATTTCTTCTCAATTCAAGCTTATCATTAATTTTTTCAAGAAAAACAAAGCGAGCATTCAATTGTCTTGCAACTTCTTGACCAATTACCAGTCCACCCATTGCGGGTGCAGCAACAGTATTGATATTTCGGAAAGGCATTTCCGCGATCATGATAGATGCCAATCGAGTTACTTTATCCATATATTGACAGACTTGTGCACATTGAAAAAAGTGTCCACTCCTCATGCCAGAACGAAGAATAAAATGTCCTTTTAGTAGGGCGTTTGTCTCTTCGAAAATAGATAATATTTCTTCGCGATATTTTGACATGCTTTTTAAAAAATGAAAAACTGATAATTTTTACATTCAGAAACTAATTTGATTAAAAAATAGTTCAAAGTGTAAAGTCGAATGCTATATCGTGATATATTTTAATTAGGAGGGCGACAATTTCATCTAGTATTTATCTAGAAAAAAGTAAACAGGGACAATACCCTTTTTTGAAGCTTTGATCAGGTATTTTAACTTAAATTACTCAGAGTAAGTCCAGCCTATGTTAATTTCAGGAGCTATGACCCTAAGTTGTTGGGATATTTGCCGAAGTTCATCGCTGACTTTCTCAATCTTTTCATCTTTGCTTGCTCTGGAGAGCTCTAATGCATCCGTGGCTCTCACATATGATTCTGATGGTTTGAAATTCTCAATTTTAGAACGGTAAGAGCCAGTATCTTTGGAAAATTTATCCAAGCAATTCTTGCAACAAAATGCTACTTTTCTACCTTCAAAAACTTTTTTATGATCTTCGGAAATTGCTTTTTGTGAAACTGGACATTTTTGATTAATAACCTCCTCATCCGTTGAAACAGATCCTATTTTATCAATCTCTTGTTCTAAAGACTGAATCGCATTGATTTCATTTTGAGTGACAACTTTAACTTTTTTTGACAATTCAAGATGCTGTTTTTTAAGTGAAGCAAATAGTTTTGAGTCAGCAAATGACATTTTTAAATCTTCTGCACCCTTGGGTGTTATCTTTGTTTGCCACAAAAAAACTTTATTCAAATTTGGTAACTTCTTTAAATTTGAGATGGATGCGTCAGAGATATTAGTACCGTATAAATTTAAATATTTAAGCTCTTTTAAATCGGCCAAAAAAGGTGAAATTTCATCGGAAACCTCAGAATTTTCAAGATGAAGTCTTGTAAGGTTTTTAAGTTTTGCTAAATAAGGGCCGCACTTGTCAGATACTTTGGTTCTTGCGAGATTGAGCCAAAGTAATTGGTCTGCGACCGGCATCAGCATTTCAAACATTTGATCATCAAACTTTGTTCCAAGATAGGAAGCATTCACATAAAGGGCATTGGTGTTTTCGGCGATCGGCATAATGAGCACTCCCGATTGACCGATTGTATCAATAATCTCATCTGGAGCTTTCGATACAACTGGAAGCACTGGTTTCACCAAATCGATTTCAGATGATACTTTTTTGGGCATATTCTCCAAAATGTAAACTGCAGCTTCTTGGGTTATTGAATCGAGGTCTGCAATTTGAAGATCAAAAGAAGCCCCTAATTGGATCCATGACTTAATCACTGTAAGTTCTGAATTAGTAATAGGGTGATGTGGCTTTCCATCTTCGATTGGTGGCATTGCTTCTTCGTCATTTTTGGGAAGGGTGATGCGATATATAAGCTCACTTGCTTCAGTATCTCCTTTGACAATGATTTCATTACCGGCGCTGCGTCCGCCTTTTAATAATAACTCTTTTTTATCCATCCGAAGTTTTCCCTTATCCTTATTTTCCCCATGGCAATGTAGGCACCGCGCTTCGAATACGGGTGCAATCAAACTATCATAAACTTTTAAGCTATGTTTAGATGGATTGGAAATTTCGGAATGAGCCTGAAAGCAAATTAAAAAAGAAAGTGACAGGATTAAAAACTTTATTAGATTATTGGAAAACATAGGACTTAATGTATAATTTATTTTTATGAATTCGAATACGCAAGTTCAGATAGAAAAAGATTCTAGTTTTACAGATTGGAGTCGAGAACTTTGGTTCGCTCTTATGTTCGTTTGTATTGGATGGACGGTCTGGCCTCTTATGATTTATTTCCTTGGACGTGCACTAGACATCGATTATTTCGTTTCCTTAACTTTGAGAGTCTGGGCCGAAGATAAAGTTTATGGACCATTAACCGATGGAGGCTTTAGGTCTTTGTCTCGACTGCTTTTACTTTTTTTCCCGTGGCTGTTTTTCTTTTTCTTACGCTTAACTTTAAATCTAGCTAGAAAAAAGAGTTTATTGTCCTAGTTTCCAACTACATTTAGTTGATAGCTACAAAAGGAAGAATATTTCCCTGACTTCTTCAATAAAGTTTCATGATTTCCTTGTTCAATAATCTTACCATTTTCTAAGAATATTATCTGATCGGCTTCCCTAATCGTGCTCAAGCGGTGTGCAATAATTAAGGTCGTATGGTTTTTAACGAGTTTCGAAAGAGCCACTTGAATGCTTCTTTCGGTTTCGACATCTACACTGGATGTAGCTTCATCTAAAATCATGATCGGGGATGATTTAAGAATGGCTCGGGCAAGTGTTATGCGTTGTTTTTCACCCATACTGAGTCGTATGCCTCTTTCACCGATATGAGTATCGATTCCCTTGGGAAGATTAGTAACAAAATCTTGGGCACTTGCTGCTTTTAATGCATTCATGATTTCGTATTCCTCCGAAGCAGGAGATGCTAAAAGTAGATTCTCCCGGATGCTTGCATCAAAGAGAAAAGGGTCTTGAGAAACGAAACCAACATTTCCTCTTAGACTTGCAAGACCTAGCTTACGAACATCAATCCCACCAACAGTCACGGCACCTTCGGTTACATCATAGTATCTCAATACCAAGTTCGCTATTGTACTTTTTCCTGCTCCGGTTGGACCTACCAATGCGGTTGTAGAACCATGAGGTATAGTAAAAGTTAAATCATCCACAAGTTTGCTTCTTTGATTGTACGAAAAGGAAACTTTTTCAAACGAAATGGTTTGGTTAGAAGTTGGAAACTTCATGCAAGTGACTGGATCCTTTATATCAATCGGTGTGTCTAAAACTTCAAAAACCCTCTCACCAGATGCCTTACCGGCAGAAATCAGATTATTAATAGAGACGAGTTGCCTTACTGGCTCATAAAACATGTTTGCATATAGTAAAAACGCAAAAAACTGTCCGGTCGTAAATGAAGAGTCAGTCTGTAATAAATAGGCACCCATTCCTACCACAGCAAGTATACCAAGAGAGGATGTAAAGCTAGCACTTGGTCCTTGGATTGACCACCGATACATTGCTTTTAGTGATTTTTTTTTAAGAATTTCTCCAATATCTCTGAACCTTTTCTTCTCTCTTTCTTCTAGTGAAAAAGAATGAATTAGTCGGTTGCCTTGAATGTTTTCTACCAGCAGGGCATTTAAATCTCCAGAAGCTTCACGAACTTCCTTCCAATTCTTTTTTGAGACTTTTGCATAACGAAATGCCATGATTACCAAGATAGGCAGCGGAAGGAAAACAAGAGCTGCAAGCCTAGGTTCTTGGCCGAACATCATAATAGTGACTCCAAAAAGAGTAAGAATTGAAATTACACCCTGTTCAGTCCCGTCTAAAATAGCCCTTTCAACATTTTGCACATCTTCAACCACCCGGGATGAAATATCTCCACTCTTTCTTTGATCGTAAAAGCTTATCGGGAGCTTAAGAAGCTTATTGTGTAAATCTTCTCTCAACTTGAGGATTACTCTTTGCTCGAGTTTATTATTAAATCGAATCCTCAAAGAATTGAGTAATTCCTTGATAAAAAAAATAAATGCGATCCAGAATACCCCATTTAATAAGTAATCATTTGAGTTTTTGCCTTGTGTGAAAATGGTGTCTAGCACTCTTTGTATAAGGGTTGGAACAATAACGGATAAAACCGTCATCATACACGCTAATAAAAGAGTGAAAGAGAAAAGGAGCTTGTGTTCAAACAAGTACTTACTAACCCTGCGGATGACCTTTTTATTACTTTTTTCTGGCATTAGAAATTAATTGGATAAAATTTAGAGATTTGAAAAATAAAGATATAGTTATCAAGAATGGACCCACTGGTTCTACTATGTTGGATCTGCCTTCTCCTTATGAGGCCCACTCGAATGGATTGTTACATTTACCCCGCTTTATTGCTAAAATAAAAAAGTTTCTAGATGGTGACCTTCCTGAAAGTTATCAGCGAAATTTTACTAAGGGTTTTGATGGTTTTTTGTGTTTGCATTTAGGTGTTGATGCAAACGACATAATCGAATGTGTGAAAACTTCAAAATCCGATCATGAAATAAACATAAAACTAGATTCGTTATTTTCAGGTGACTTAAAAGCAAGCACTTGGAACAGAAAAGTTGTACAGATGGGAATGTCTGATCTTGCACGCGAAAAATTGAATGAAGTGAAAAAAAACCTGAATGCAAAAGATAGAGATGATCTATTGTCGTTTGCGGACATTATTGATTTTGATGAAGAAAAAATAACTTAATTTACGGTTTACACTCGTTTTACACAAAGGAGTGTTAAATCGTCTCTTTCATAATCAATGTCGGAAAATGAATCTAGGTTTTCAAGTATTTTAGCATTAATATCAGCGGGCTTGAATTCGTTTGAGGACTCCAAGCAGTTAATAAGTCGGGGAAGACCGAATTCCTCACTTTCAATACTTTCAGTTTCAGTTATCCCATCCGTGTAAAGAAGTAAAACATCACCCGGATTGAATTCGACAATATTATCTTCCGCAACTTCCTGGAAAATATCTTGAGTTACCATACCAACCGCCATCCCGGAACCTTCCAGTTTAGTAACTTTCGTAGATTTAGAATCGGAGGATAATAGTGCAGGCTCATGTCCTGCCCTTGAATAAGTTAGAGTGTTTTCTTGAGTATCAATAATGGCCAAAAAAATGGTAATAAACATATCCTCCCTAATTCGGTTTTGTAATTCTTGATTTAACCTTGTTAGTACATCCGAAGGTTTTCTAGATTTGGTCAAATAATGCCTTAAGTTAGTTTGGCATAAGGCCATAAGTAGAGAAGCAGGTACTCCTTTACCTGAAACATCGGCAATGGAGACCGCAAACTTACTAGAGCTCAGTTTTTTGAAATCATAGAAATCTCCTCCCACCTGAGCTGAAGGAGTATAGTGGGCGCTAACTTCAAGTCCTTTACAGTCAGGAAATTTTTGGGCAAGAAAAAGTTCCTGTACTTCGCTTGCCAATCTTAAGTCTGCATCCATTCTTGATTTCGACAGGCGCAAATTCATAGCATCAGAGTTTCTTATTGCTAAGGCGGATTGTTCCGCAATCGAATTGACCAGAGAAAAATCGGTCTCAGAAAAAGCAAGCCCGTTGGAAGGGTTTGCCACAACTAATACACCCATGGTTCTATCGTTGTATACCAAGGGAGAATATATTATGGAACGAACTGCTAATGATGGATCTTCATGCTTAATGATCCTAGGATCACCAATGGCATTTTCAACGAGCACGGCTTTCCCCGTTTTGGATACTTGCCCGACTACCCCTTCCCCCTCTTCTAGAATTTCAGAATTCAATATTTTTTCCAGAAATCGAGCTCTTGGCTTCTCATTTTTTTTCAGTAATGATTTTCTTAACGCTCTTTGTGGTGGGAATAGACCTTCCACCGCGGTTCCTTGGAGGCGCCCGTTTGGTAACTTTTCATAGATACATGCACTCATTGCTCCTGTTGTAATTACCGCAGTGTGAGCAATGCGTTGGTACAAGTCTTTTTTTGCAATCCCCTCACCTATAGCAACTGCTAGGTTGTGCATGAAATCTACAACGATTTCTTTTTCTTGCTCCAGTCGGATTTTGGTATCTGACAATCTATTGCGATTAGCCCGTAATTGCTTGAATTTAAAAAACCAGAGGGAAGAAGCTAAACCAATACCAAGGATTATCCAAAAGATTTCCATGAGATAATAAAGTTTGCTTTTTAAGCACTATCCTCTCTTTTCTGATCAAGAAATTTTACAACATCACAAAATAACTTTTGATTTTTCTGGTTCAAATCTCTTAGGGTCTTATGGGCTTCATATATTAATTGTGCTGATGCTTTCCGTTCTTCCCCATCAGGATTAATATTTTCCAAGTCATCTAGGTTCTCCATTTTTTCTGAACTGACTACAGCAATTTTGTGAATACCAAGGTTTCTAACCGTTTCTAAATTTCGATCTCTTAAATTGATTAGGCTTAAATTCCCCCGTGCTTTTACTTTAATCGCCAGGCTAACTAAAATACCTAAAAAAGTACTGTCTAAACTTTTACAGTTATCAAAATCGACTACAAAATTTGATTGTCCAGCATCCAAACGATTCAAAAAGAATTCCCTCAATGGACTGCAATTGAGGTAAGTAGCTTTTTCGGATACTCTTACGAAACTTCTTTCAGGACTATCGTGAACGAGGTAATTAATTTCTTTGTTCACTTTGCTTTATTAGAGCATTACCACAAAAACTATTCGCAAAATTTAAACCTTATTTAAAAGGAGCGATAAAGTGCTATTAGAGAATGGCTGCCTTAATTGAGTCAAAATCGGGTAATTGTTTGGGATCATCTGAAGACCATGCGTAAGAAACTGCACCCTCTTCAGTGACTACAAAAGCCGATCTTTTCGAGACTCCATAATATCCTATAAATTCTTCATAGAGCACGCCATAATCGGAAGATACGGTTTTGTTGAAATCGCTGAGAAGAGGAAAATTTAATTTTTCCTGATTCGACATTACTTCTTGTGCAAAAGGACTATCCACACTGATACCAAAAACTCTTGCATTAAGGGATTCATAAGAAGATAGATCATCTCTGACCGAACATGCTTCTTCTATGCATACACCGGTGAAAGCAAAGGGGAAAAAAAGAAGAACAACTGGGTTTTGGCCAATGTGATCGCTAAGTTTTACATCTACTAGTCCGTCAGCAGTTTTTGATTTAAGAGAGAAGTCAGGAGCTTTAGAGCCAATTTCTAATGTCATGGGGCATTTGTTTTAAGGGGTTACGAGTATTAATTTGGTAATATTCTTGGAATTTAAAGCAAGACGAATCATTTGGAAGCAGAAAAAGAAACAAAATTCTTCGCTCGTAGAACCCTGAATTTAGTACTAAATGTAACAAACAAAACTATAAATGGATTTAATTTCAAACACAGAGGTTGTAATTGGCCAGGATGAATTGGCGGAAAAACTAATAGCGGGACAAAAGCTTAAGGTTAAGTTTGGAGTCGATCCAACTCGGCCTGATTTGACCTTTGGTCATATGGTTGTTTTTAATAAGTTAAAGGAATTTCAAGATGCCGGGCATGAGGCTATCCTATTAATTGGAGATTATACTGCAAGAATAGGTGATCCCACTGGGCGCTCGGAACTACGACCAGAATTGACCGAAGATCAAGTCAATGAGAATGCAAGCACATATTTGGATCAAGCATTCCGTATATTGGACGAAGATAAAACCGTAGTTCGAAGAAACAGCGAGTGGTTTTCTAAAATGTCATTTGCTAATGCCCTTAATCTTACCAGGAAAATGACTGTTGCTCGAATGTTGGAAAGAGATGATTTTCAAAATCGATTCAAAAGCAACCAACCTATTTCCATGGTAGAATTTATGTATCCCCTGATTCAAGGTTATGATTCCGTGGTATTGGAGTCCGATGTTGAAATTGGTGGAAGCGATCAACTTTTTAATATGCTTGTTGGAAGAAATCTTCAAAAAGAAGTTGGAATGGATCCGCAATCGGTACTGACAATGCCTCTTCTTGTCGGACTTGATGGAGCACGCAAGATGTCAAAGAGTTATGATAATTATATAGCCTTCAATGATTCTGCAAAAGATATTTTTGGTAAAGTAATGTCCCTCTCGGATAATGTTATGATGGACTATTTTCGACTGCTTTTATCTTATGAGGAAGCAAGAATGGACGAATTAAAAGATGGGCATCCAATGGATACCAAAAAAAGATTAGCCACGGAGTTAACATCTAAATTTTTTAACCAACGCATTGCATTAAAAGAATTGGAAGAATTCGGTCGAGTTTTCTCTAAGGGAAAAATACCTGAGGAAATGCCCACTTATGCCATTTCAGAATTGGAAGTAGAAAAGGCTTCTTTGTTAAATCTTCTTGCCCAAACCAATCTTTTTGACTCCAAGGGAGAAATTAGGAGGCTAATAAAGCAAGGAGCTATGAAGTTAGATGGCGAAAGAGTTGATGATCCAGAAATGCTGATTTGCTTTGAAGGTAATGAAGATCAGAAGGTAGTTAAGGCAGGCAAAAAAATCTTCCTACGCTTTAAGAGTTAAATTTATGCAAAAAAGGAGCAGTTAGACTTTTTTTGGAAGCTAACAACTCCTTGGGAGTACCTTGGAATATACATTTTCCACCTTTTAGTCCACCCGCGGGACCCATTTCAAATACATAGTCCGCATTAGCTATTAAATCTATATCGTGCTCAATAACAACAACGGTGTTTCCATCATCAACAAGCCGTCGCAATAGACGAAAAAGCTTCATTCGATCTCTATGGTGCAATCCTATGGTTGGCTCCTCGAGAATGTAAAGAGTAGGCTTAGCCTTTTGTCTTCTGGAGTACTTCGATCTGTCCAGAGACTTTACTAGTTCGGAAGCGAGCTTAAGTCTTTGTGCTTCACCACCTGATAAGGTTGGAGAAGATTGCCCTAATGTGAGGTATCCCAAACCAGTCTCTGTCATTAATGCGAAGGTGTTATGTAAAAAGTAATCAAATTCAAAAAAGCGGGAAGCTTCTTCCATAGTAAGGGCTAAAATCTCTGCTATATTTTTTTGATTCCATTTTAATTCTAACACTTCTGGTGAGAATCTCGCACCATTGCATGAAGAGCAGGAAACATAAGAGTCAGGCAAGAAATTCATTTCGAGTTTAATTTTTCCATTGCCCTTGCATTTTTCGCATCTTCCCCCTTTGACATTAAAAGAAAATGTACTGGGTCCATAACCGCGAACTTTTGACTGCGGTAATTGAGCGAAAAGTGATCGGATCCGATCCCATGTGCCAAGGTAGGTTACGGGTGCGGAGCGAGATGTTTTCCCGATTGGCTTTTGGTCTACTTCGATAACTTGGCTAAAAAGATTGCCCGCGAATAAGGTACCCAAAGGGCACACTGATTTTGTTTTATTTTCTGAAATTGATTCTTTGACCTTAGGGAGAATGACTCCCCTTACTAGGCTTGATTTTCCGGAACCAGAAACGCCGCAACAAACCGAAAGTAAAGCAATGGGAATATCTACAGAGGCTTTAGAAATATTTCTAAATTTTGCATCTTTAATTCTTAACCAGTTTTCGCTCTTTTTATTTTTCTTTCCCTTCGGAACAGCCTTTCTTTTTTTGTCAAAAAAAGTATGAAATTCATAGCTACTATTGTTTTCTGCAACCATAGGCTCTTGGTTCATTGAGGCGTTTGTTTTTCCAATGGATACAAGATTACCACCCCTGATTCCTGCCTCAGGGCCAATTTCTATGAGAAAGTCTGCTTGTTCAATAGTTTCTTGATCGTGTTCGACCACGAGAAGCGAATTCCCATTTTTCAGTAATCGCCTTAAAGAGTTAAGGAGCCTTCGATTGTCTGCTGGGTGTAGCCCAATGGAAGGCTCGTCCAAAACATATAGGACCCCGGATAGGTTGGATCCTAATTGCCCTGCAAGCCGAATTCTCTGTGCTTCACCTCCAGACAAAGTGGATGTTTCTCGATCAAGTGAAAGATAACCTAATCCCACATTCTCCATAAATTTTAGGCGCTGAATAATTTCGGGCACGGTACTTTCGATGACTGGTTTTTTAGAATCCTCTACTTTAAGATCTTTTAAAAACTGGATAACTTCATCCGGGGTACAGGATAGCAGTTGAGGCAGGGAAAGTTCTCTTCCAGAATGATCACCCAAAATGACATTCTGGGCAATGACTCCGAGTCTTTGCCCATCGCATTTAGGGCAGGTCTCCCCGTCTTTGATTAACCACCAGTCATCACTTGCTGGAAGATCTTCTTTCATCCAATCGAAGATTTTTCCATAACCCTTACAAAAAGGACATCTGCCCTTGGCTGAATTCCAAGAAAAAAGAGCAGGTTCAAGATCGGGGTAAGATATTCCGGTGTGAGGGTCTACTCTTTTGGTCGAATACCAAGTGTCATCATCACAATCGATGTTTGAGAGCAAGCATCGTCCACTTCCTACCTCTAACGCATATTGAATAAAGGATTTGATTTGAGCTCGTGATGGGTTTTTGGACCATTTTGTAATTACGGCTTCAATATCATGAATGCGGTACCTGTCTAAACCAGCGAAACCATCAGTGCGGAAGTAAACACCATCACATCGAACTTCCTCGAAACCCTTGCCATTTGCCCAGTTTACAATTGGTTTGTGATGACCTTTGCGTCCGGTGATTAGTGGTGCTAAGAGTATATGCTCTCCACCATTCTTTTTAGAATTGGATTTGAGTTGTGCATGAACTCGTTTTTCAATTTCAAATGTACTTGTCTTTTGAAGAGGCTGTTTGGAATCAGTACTTAATTGAATCCCAAGTTTGGCATACAAAAGCCTCAAGTATTGGGTAACCTCTGTAATGGATCCGACGGTTGATTTTCTGGATCCACGGGTAACTCGCTGTTCGATTGCTACGGTGGGGGGAATGCCGTCGATATGGTCAACCTTTGGTCTTGGCATTTGTTCTATAAACTGCCTCGCATAGGAAGACATCGACTCCATGAATCTTCTTTGTCCTTCTGCAAAGATGACATCAAATGCAAGGGATGATTTTCCGGAACCCGAAGGACCGGTAACTACAACAAATTCGTTGTGTGGAATCCTTAGATCTAGATTCTTCAAATTATTCTCTTCTACTCCTAAAACTTCAAGGAATCCTTTCTTTCCCGAAATTTTCCGATCGGAGTAATTAAATTTATTTAACCGTCTTTTACTTTCTTCAAAAGTTTTAGTATTCTTAAAGTTTTTTCCCTTGTGGGAATTTGGAGGTCCATTGAATACCACTTCACCACCCTCTTTCCCAGCCCCTGGTCCAAGCTCTAAAATCCAGTCGGCACTGTTTAGGATTTGAGAGTTATGCTCAATGACAAAAAGGGAATTGCCTGCCTCTACGATTGTTTGTAGTGCGTGAACAAGTTTTTGCACATCCTGCATATGTAGCCCGGTACTCGGTTCGTCTATTAATAAAATTGAATGCTTTCGATTACGACTCAGATTCCCCATGTATTTGACAAGCTTTAACCTTTGTGACTCACCTCCAGAAAGGGTATTGAGAGGTTGACCAAGAGTAAGGTAACCGAGGCCAATTTCTTGGAGTAATTTTAGCTTTTTAAATGTTTTTGGATACCTTTCAAGACGAGTGACCGCTTGATCTACGGTAAGGTTTAGAATGTCAAAAACCGATAAATCGCCCAGTTTTATTGCAAGAATATCATCTTTGAACCGCATGCCGTTACAATAACCGCAAGGTGTCTGAAGGTTTGACAAAAATTGCATTTCGATCAATTCGTAGCCCAACCCCATACATTCTTCACACCTTCCGCTTCCTGCATTAAAGGAAAAGTCAGCAGCGAAATAGCCTAATTTCTTTGCTTCATCAGTTCTGCCCAGAGCTTCCTTGATCGGAGTCCAACCATCGGCGTATAATATGGCATTGGACCTTGGGGTTTTCGAAATAGTGTTCTGATCAACTAATACGACGCTTTCAAATGGTTTCTCTGAAAGTACGATTTTAGAATTTGGGCTTTTGGAAAGCGATTCAAAAATAATTTCATTAAGCAGAGTAGACTTCCCTGACCCTGAGACACCTGCAATGCCCACAAATTTCCCTAGGGGTAAATCAACTGAAAAATTTTTCAAGTTATGGAGTGAGGCATGTTTGATTTTTAAAAAGCCATTGGTGTTAATGTCGCTTCCTTCTATTCGAGCTTTCTTTGGTATTCTGTTATCTTTTTTTCGGAGCCATCTTCCAGTAACAGACTCTTTTGATCTCAACAATTCAGGGATGGTACCATGGAAAGTAATTCGTCCGCCCTCGTCTCCTGGATGCGGGCCAATTTCAACTATTTTGTCTGCTGCTTTAATTACTTGCTCATCATGTTCAACGACGCATACACAATTTCCTGCATCTGCAAGTTTTCTTAAGATACCGATTAAATTTCCAATATCTTTTTCGTGAAGACCGATGGTTGGTTCATCAAGAGCAAATAGAGCATCGGTTAATGCCGAACCTAAGCATGTGGTTAAGTTCACCCTTTGAGTTTCTCCCCCGCTTAAGGTTTTGCTTGGCCTATCAAGGCTCAAGTAGCTAAGTCCAACATCCTGCAAGTACCCAAGACGGGTTCGGATACCTGTTAAGGCTATATTCCTTTTATTTTTGGATGATTTGCTCATTTTAGGAAGCGTCTTGAGCAGCTCATCGATGGTCATGGAATACAGTTGGGAAAGGGTCAAATTCTTCCATCTCCAGCATTCAGTATCTTGCTGCATTCTAGTACCATTGCATGTTTCGCATAGAAAGTATCCTCTGTATTTGGAAAGAAAAACGCGGACATGCATTTTGTAAGTTTTCTTTTCAAGCCATGAGAAAAACTTTTCCACACCATACCAAAGAGAACTTTTATCTTCGTAATGTTCATCCCCTTTCCAGACAAATTGTTTCTGCTGGTCTGTGAGTTCCCTGTAGGGTTTATGAATATCAATATTCAGCTTATCACAGTGATTCCGCAAATCTTCCTTACAGTGACCATACACTTTTCCCGTAAAAGGTTTGATCGCATTTTCAAAAATACTGAGGGATTCATCGGGGATCACTTTTCTTGGGTCAATGGAAATAGTTTTACCGAAGCCCTTGCACTCTGGGCATGCCCCATGAGGAGAATTGAACGAAAACATGTTCGGAGTAGCGGGTAAAAAAACCCGATAGTTTTCTTTGGATCTAAGACCTGAAACTATTGTTTCTATCTTGCTTCCCTTGGTACACCTGATCTCACCCACACCTTTTCCAAGATCGACGGCCAAATTGACGGCCTCGATAATTCTTTTCTTTTGAGAATTACTTATTGTAACCCGATCCAGAACTACAAATATCTTCTCATCGGTTTCATTCAGCTTTTTAATCGAGTCAATTCTCTTGTATTTCAGATTAGAAAAAATGCGGGTATATCCTGCTTGCCCAAGGTACGACAAAAATGCTGCCTGATCCATATGGGATGGTTTTTCAATTAGAAAACCAAATACTAAGGTTCTGTCTGAATATTTAGAAATTATTTGATGGGTTATACTTTCCGTGCTTTCAGCATGGATTCGTGCACCATTTATTGGATCAAATAGAGAAGCAACTTCAGAAAACCAAACTTTAAAATAATCACATAATTCCGTCATTGTCCCAACCGTAGATCTTGTATTCCGGATGGAATTTTTTTGTTCTACGGCAATCGATGGACGAGCATTAGAAATATTTTCGACTTTTGGTCTTGGTAGTGCATCAAGAAATTGACGAACATATGGACTAAAGGTTTCAACATACCTTCTTTGTCCCTCGGCATGTAGAACATCAAAAAGCAAGGTGGATTTCCCGGATCCACTCAGACCGGTAATCACAGTAAGCTCCCCGGAGCGAATACTTAGGTCTATTCCCTTGAGATTATTGTGAGTTGCCCCTTGGATTATAATGTCTGGAGAGTATGAACTCATGCGAATGCGTTTTAGATCGCATTATTAAGATGGCAAATAAATGGCGTCCCGTAGGGGATTCGAACCCCTGTTGCCGGGATGAAAACCCGGTGTCCTGACCTGGCTAGACGAACGGGACATCAAAGAATGTACATCATGTTTGAAAATCTAACTTTCGCAAGTTCAAAGCAATGGTAATTTCATCCCTGAATGTTTGACTTTATGGTTAAGTTCTTTAGCATCAAACGCTTTTCAAATGAAACCAACCTACAACCCATCCAAGATCCGGCGTGCACGAAAATTTGGCTTTCGTAGTAGAAACTCAACAAGTGCTGGTCGTAAAGTATTAAAAAATCGACGTCAAAAAGGGCGTGCTAAACTATCTGCGTCGGTCGCTAGGCGTTTTCGATAAGAATTCCATTCTTGAAACCTTCTCGCCAATCCTTTTCGCCGAAACAAAAGTTGCGAAAAAGTTTTGAGTTCGAAAGGGTCAAAGCAAAAGGACATAGTTACAAAGCAGATGCATTTTTTGCACAAGTCCACCACAATCCTTCCACGAAGATTCCTCGTTTAGGAATCATCGCGACGCGGAGACTCGGAAATGCGATTATAAGAAATAGGATAAAGAGAATCGTGCGAGAAGTTTTCCGAAAGAATTCAAATTTAATAATTCCTGAAGCAGAAATTATCATTTTACCCAGAAAAAAGATGCTCAATTTAGAATTTTCTCAAATCGAAGAAAAATTCAAAGAATTACTGGAAAAACTTTCCTTACTATCATGAAGAACTATATTTTAGGATTCATATTCCTGTTCCTTGCATTCTATTTAATTATGCAACAAGAACCACCCCGTGAATTTGAAAGTGTGCCAAAATTTGAAGATTTTAACGAGAGCTTTTCATCGGATCAAACTTTGTCTTTTAAGTCGGCTAACCCAAGCATTACAGATGAAAATGTAAGTGTACCTTCAGAAAACTTTGACTCCATAATTAATCTAAGCGAAGAATCTCTTGAAGAGGTTTTAGGAAACGAGCATTCTAGTTTGGTTTTTTCCAACCACACCGGTGGTATTCGCGAGATAAAAATCAATGAACATGATAGGTTAAGCAAGGAATTTTCCATGAAACAAGAAGGCGATCCATTTCTTTCAATTTCGTTCGAAGATGTAAATGGGAATGCCCAGAAAAATAAAATTCCCGATCCTCGTGGCTTCAAAGCACAAATAAGCAGTGATAGAAATAAAATTACCTACAGGTGGAACTCAAAACAGAACCTCAGTATCGAACGCGTTTTTTGGAGAAAATCAAATGAAAGTTATGTTTTTCATCATCAAACAAAAATTTCCAATTTGGGAAAACAACCTTTAAATCTTGAACGGATGAGGTTGCATCTGGGTTCTGCTTTTCAAATTCCCAGGATGTATAATCCTTTCGATAATGCTTCCACTTACCTAAATGTTGGATACTTCAATGCTGGACCTGCAATACCTGAGGGATGTTCTTGTGCCTATTGCAGCGGTCGAATCGATGGAGAAGCCGACGAATTTATTCAAGTCAATGAGATGGGAGCTAGCGGAAAAATGGTCACCCGATATCTTTCGCAAGCCCGATGGGCATGCGTAAATAACCAGTTCTTTGTTAATTTGGTTCGTCCAAACAAGGACATGGCGGATGTTCGAATCTATGGAAGCACCCTCCAAAGAAATGATTCAACCGAGGGGGCTGAGATTCTTGGTGTAACTGGTGCTATGTCATTTCCAGTAGGGCTATTGTCACCAGGTGAGTCTAAGTCATATGAATTTGCGATTTATTCCGGCCCTAAAGATTATATGGGTTTAAAAAGCTTGGGTGGAGAGCAGAAAAAAGTGATGCAATTTGGTATATTTTGGTGGATTTCTGAGCCTCTTAGCTGGGCACTCAATTACCTCAGAGATTTGTTGTTTGGAAGCTATGGTTTTGGAATTATTGTTCTCACAATTTTAGTTAAATTACTTCTTTGGCCTCTCACTGCGCAAGCGACTCGATCCCAAAAGAAAATGCAGGCACTGCAGGGTCCGATGGCAAAATTAAGGGAAAAACACAAGGGTAACTCTCAGAAAGTGAATCAGGAAATGATGAAGTTCTACAAAGAACATAAAGTCAATCCCTTCGCCGGTTGCTGGCCAATCCTTATCCAAATACCAATATTTCTGGGAATGTTCTGGATGCTCCGTTCTGCTTCTGAACTTTACGGTCAAGGCTTTCTTTGGGCACATGATCTTTCCGAGCAAGATAATATATCAACCATACAAGGCTTTTCTCTTAATTTATTACCAATCTTTATGGTCGCTACGCAATGGTATCAAATGAGGCTCAACCCCATGCAAATGGGTCCTGAAATGAGTGAGGCCCAGAGGCTCAACGCAAAGATGATGAGGTTTATGCCTTTTATGTTTTTGGTCTTCCTGTACTTCTTCTCTTCTGCTTTGGTGCTTTATTGGACGATACAAAACCTGATGACTATCCTGCAAACATTGATCACCAAAACGAAGTTGGAAAACGATCCGAAAAGCAAAATCAGTCCGAATGATGAAATCAAACTAGAAAATGATGAAAAACTTCTGGAAGCGAATACTATTTCGGAAGAAGAAAGAAAAAACAGGAATCTTTTAGGACTCAAAATTAAAGGATCCATTAACCGTAAGGTTTTGGAAGAAAATTATAAAACAAGAATGCGCAATTATGAGGAAAGTAAACTTGAGACCATGAGTGCCAGTAAGCGAAGAACTTCTTTGCAGAAAAAAGAAAGATTGCAAAAGGCCTACGATTATCTAAAGGCACTCTTAAACAAGGAATCTTGACATAGAACTTTATAATCTTTCAAATTTTCTCCATGTCAGGACACAGTAAATGGGCAACAACTAAAAGGCATAAAGCTGCGGTCGACGCAAAGAGGGGAAAAATTTTTAGCGTTATAAGTAAAGAGATTACTCTTGCAGCTCGGGATGGTGGAAAGGATGCAGAATTCAACCCTAGACTGAGAACACTGATAACTAAGGCAAAGCAGTCGAACATGCCGGCCGATAACATTGTCCGTGCGATTAAGAAAGGTACGGGCGAATTAGGTGGGGTAATAATCGAAGAACTTCTTTATGAGGGTTACGCACCAGGGGGAGTAGGATTGATGGTGGAAGTAACCACCGACAACAAAAATAGATCAGCATCGGAAGTGAGGAGCACTTTTTCAAAGAGTGGAGGTAATCTTGCCGGTGCTGGTGCGTTGGCTTTCAACTTTAAGAGAAAAGGACAATTCCTTATCGCTCGTGAAAAAATGGATGAAGATTCTATAACCGAAATTGCACTGGAGAACGATGCCGAAGATGTAATTTCCGGAAATGAACATTATGAAATCATCTGTGAGACCAGCGAATATGACGCCTTGGCTGAAGCTTTCGAAGAGGCAGGGATTACTCCTGATTCATCTGAATTAGCTTACATTCCAAATAATGTTGTACCCATCGCAGAGGAAGAAATAGCTCGAAAGATATTCAAATTAGTGGATGCTTTAGAAGAACTAGAGGATGTTAAATCCGTCCATGGGAATTATGACATAGAGGAGCCTTTGCTTCAGAGGATCATGTCCCAATAATTCGGTTATTTGCTCGATCTTTGAGCCAGAATCCAAACCGATGATACATTCAGATAAAACGCACATATCACAAGACCAAGAGCTCAGACAGGTTGAGGAAAAGAAATTTCTTCTCTCGGAACCTTTCAAGTTAGAGAATGGAGAACTTTCAAGCCTTGAAATTGCTTACGAAAGCTATGGAAGCCTGAACCAAGAACGGACTAATTGTATCTTGCTCTGCCATGCACTTACTGGAGATCATCATGCGGCTGGATACCACGAAGGAGATGAAAAGCCTGGTTGGTGGAACCATTTAATTGGTCCTGGAAAACCAATAGACACAAATATTTTTTTTGTGGTATGTTCAAATTGCTTGGGCGCATGTGGAGGATCAACGGGTCCTGCAAGTAAAAGTTTTGACGATACTTCCAAGATTTATGGTATGGGTTTTCCGGATTTTACAATCAAAGATATGATCCGTGCCCAAAAAGCATTGCTGGATTTTCTTGAAGTGAACAATATTGAGGCGGTTATTGGGGGAAGCATGGGAGGGATGCAAGCACTTCAATGGATTGTTGAATTTCCAGAGTTTGTACAAAAAGCACTCGTTATAGCTGCTACCTCCAGACACAGTGCTCAAACGATCGCTTTCAATGAAGTTGGAAGACGTTCTATTCAGGGAGATCCGCTTTGGAACAAGGGAGATTATAGCCAAGGTTCTGGGCCTGATATTGGTTTAGCAGTTGCGAGGATGATGGCTCACATAACTTATCTTTCAGACGAGGGTATGGAGGATAAATTCGGAAGGGATCAACCCATTGATTCAACCCATAATTTTGAATTTAAAGTAGAGAGTTATTTAGATCATCAAGGGAAGAAGTTTGTAGATCGCTTTGATGCCAATACCTACATTAAGCTTACCAAGGCACTTGATCGGTTTGATTTAGTCGGCGATCAAGGCTTGGATAATTCTTTGAGTCATGTGAAGTCAAAGGTACTGGTAATTGCATTCACTAGCGATTGGTTGTATACCCCAGAGCAAAATAAGGAAATAGTGAACGCTATGTTGCGGATTGGTAAAGATGCTTCTTATTTGGAATTAGATCATAAGCATGGGCATGATTCTTTCTTAATTAATTCCCCAGATTTTTTACGAACGGTTTCAGCTTTTTTGATTGGGAAAACGGAGGAAGATAAAAAAGAAAAACGGAATTCGGGTAGTACTCATTCCCGTTATGATGTAAAAAAAGAAGCTGATTTTAAGATTATTGATGACTGGGTGGAACCAAGTTCCAAAGTACTTGACCTAGGTTGTGGAAAAGGAGCTCTTTTGGAATATTTAAGAGATACTAAAGATGTATTTGGACTTGGCGTTGATTATGATTTGAATAAGGCAACATCATGTGTAGCAAGAGGGGTTACCGTTTGTCAGGAAGATATCAGGAAAGTACTCTCAAATTTGAAGGATAATTCTTTTGATTGGGTTATTTTTTCAAGAATGGTGGAAGAACTCGAAGAACCAGGAAAAGTTATCTTAGAAGCACTTCGAGTAGGGAAACGAGTAGCGATTAGCTTTGTAAATTATTCTTATTGGAAAAATCGTTATCGTTTCCTTCGCTCAGGAGTTCGTATTCGTAATGAAGTATATCCAGATCCATGGGAAACAAGTAAGTTACGAAATTATTTTTCAGTCCGTGATTTTGAGCTTTTTTGTAAGGATATGAGGACAGAAAAGATCGAGTTTTCAATTGGACGAAAGGTTTTTCACCGAGGGGACTGGGTAAAAACCTGCAAATTTCTTCCTAATTTGCGTGCAGGCTTGGCAATTTACGAATTAATTAAGAAATAAGATTAGTATAGTATAGTTTATCCACGGTTCCACTTGTAGGCAGAAGCATAACCCCATGCGATACCAACAATGAGCCCACCCGCATGGCAGAAGTTAGCGATAGTACCATAACCATCGAATATACCGGTAAATCCCAAAAGAAAGAAAGCAAACATTATGAGCGCGATAGTTGGGTCTAAGCGAAAACCATCTGCTGGATCGAGTTTGCATTTAATCCATACATAACCACCCAAACCGAAAATTACACCCGACATTCCCCCAATAGTTGTAATATCTGACATGGTCATTACTCCACTAGCAATAAGCTCTCTCATTTCTCCAGGGGGTTGAAGATAATATTCGATGTACAAATACTCGCAATAGTTCGAGACAGCAGCCAAAATTAAGACAAATGTTATGAAAAACTTGGCCCCTTTCCTTTTTTCTATTTGGGTGCCTAAATCATACAGCCACCACATGTTGAAAAATATGTGCAAGGGACCAAAATGGATGAATATTGGGGTAATCAATCTCCATAATTGGCCCTCCATTATGCGAGAATCGATTTTTAATGGACTTACCATGGCGTCGAGATTTCCCATGCCTGAAAAAAGAAAAAAGAGTACAGAAGTTATTATAATTGAAAGGGTATAAGTTCCGACTTTTCGATCTTGCGTTTGCCACTGTTTTCTTAAGTCGAATTGTTTAAAACCTGCAGTCTTTTTTGGAATCTTTGCTTCGATTGCATCGTCTGGTTTTTTCAGCTTATTTTTAATCTTAAATTTCGGGTCGCCTGGGTTCCCCAAAAATAAATCCATATCAGTTTGTGCATTAGGAACTGAATCTTCATCTGCTACCCAGATCGACCAAGCATTTTGGCTGTCTTCTTTTTCAAGAGATGAATCAACACCCTTTTCTTTCAAATAGTTCCAAAATTGAAGGGCTTCTTTTTCAAATTCAAAAATTCCGATTCTGCGCATATTGAATAACCCTAGAAAGAGAATAGTGTAGAGAATCTAGTTGTAAGAAAAAGCATACATTCGGGTACTTTAAGAATTCATTGATGTTTTCGAAAACGAGCAAGCGAAATATTACACTCGGATAGAGGAGCACAAGAAATTTCGTCAGTAAATGAAAAGCAATCACGTGTAAAAAGTAAGAGATTTGGTGAAGGAATTAAAATCATTTTAAAAGCAATAAAGATGATGTAAGTAAAACAGCGTTGGAAAGTGGAAAAAT
>DEYT01000051.1:0-2971 GCA_002364975.1 Opitutia bacterium UBA3151
TAAGGGTTTTTATCCTGCATCTTTTTTTCCTTCTTTATCCTTACCTAGGTGAGTAAGGGTAAAATAATTGGTGTTTTATATTTCGGCAGGCAAGGCCGGGCCAAGGTAGTGGTAGACGGTTGGGATGAACCTATTTCACTCGCTAAGGGAGCGAGTGGGACTGCCCTTCATGGGGATTCCGTGGAGTTACACATTCTTCCACCCAAGAAAAATAAATTCGAGAGAAGAAAGAATAAGGGAAAGCCAGCCAAGCTTCGATATGAAGTAAAGAAAGTGGTAAAGCGCGGAACGGATGAATTTCTAGGCTACCTAAAGAAAGATCTGGGCCGTAGCCTGGTGGATGCGGAAAATTCCCGGCTTTTTATTCCATTCAAAATTCTTGGTGATAATCGAAATGGACAGCCGGGTGATAAAGTGGTGGCGAAATTTGTTCGCTGGGATCCGCCGGCTCGAATTCCAACTTGTAAAGTTATTCGTGTTCTGGGACCCGGAGATAATCCACTAACTGACCACCAGGGAATTCTTGCGAAATTTGGTCTTTCGGGCTCCTTCCCATCCAAAGTGGAAAAACAAGCCAATGCAATCGCACAAAGTATCGACCCGAATGAAATCAAGAAAAGAATGGATTTTCGGGATATTTTTACCCTAACCATTGATCCCCTTGATGCCAGGGACTTCGACGATGCCCTATCGGTTCAAAAGATCAACGATGATGAGTGGGAGATTGGAGTCCATATTGCGGATGTCTCGTATTATGTGCAACTTAACTCAGCACTCGATAAGGAAGCAAGAAAAAGGGGGAATTCAACCTATTTGGTTGGAGAGGTGGTACCGATGCTTCCTCAAAGTTTGTCTAATGGAATTTGTAGCTTGGTCGAAGGCCAAGACCGATTGGTCAAATCTGTACTCTTTCGCTTTCGAAATGATGGTAAGATGGTAAGCTCAAAACTTGCCGAGTGCGTAATCAATAGCAACAAAAGGCTTACCTACGAACAAGCGATCCTCTTTCTTCGCGGAAATCGTCTGGAAAGTATCAAAGAAGCAAAGCCTCCGTCTAGTCGTTACTCCGGGAATCCTGGTAAGCCTCTCCAAGAGGTATCTACCGATGAACTTAAGCAAATCAACCAAACCATTCAACGATTATGGTCCATTGCCTCTAAATTAAGAACCGAGAGAATGAGAGCCGGGTCTTTAAACCTGGAATCTGCGGAAATTAAGATTCTGGTCGATTCTAAGGGAGAACCCGAAAAGATCTTATCTTCGGAAAATGATGAAAGTCACCAACTCGTGGAGGAGTTTATGCTCCTTGCCAATGAAACCGTGGCCAAGCACATACGAAATAAAAAACTGAAAGGAATTTTCCGGGTGCATCCTGAACCAGAGCTCGAAAACTTGGATGAACTTAGAACCTTTGTAGCCCTTTTTGGAATTTCCTGTGGTGAACTCACATCCCGAAAAGAAATCAACAAATTACTGTTCAACATCAATAAGCACCCACTGGGTCAAGTCCTCAGGATCAAATTCCTCAGGAGTATGAAGCAAGCATGTTATCGGGACACTCCTGATGGGCATTATGGATTGGCTAAAAGAGATTATCTCCACTTCACATCACCCATTCGCAGGTATGCAGACCTCGTGGTGCACCGTACCATTGAAGATTGGTTGCATAAGGAAAAAAGAAAGGCCAAAGAATCACAAGAAAGCTTAGCCAAGCATCTATCGGTTACAGAAAGAAATAGCGTCGATGCGGAAAGAGAATCGGTCAAAGACAAATTATTACTCTTTTACAAGCGGGGAATTGGGCAGCATCCACCGGTGGTTCATAAGGCAGTAATCACTGAGATTGCTCGAAAAGGATTCTTTATCGAGCTCATGGATACCATGGCTCGGGGTTTTGTTCCGATTCGCACACTTCCCCGTGAACTTGGGTATCGAATAACCAACAATGGAACTGCACTGGTTGGAAGAAACCCTAAAAATAAATTGAAACTGGGACAGGAAATTAAAGTGGTAATCTACAAGGTCTTTACCTCCGATAAGCAACTTGATTTCAAACTTGCTTGATCTTTCTTGCCTCGTGCCGAAAGAGTCTCATTTTTTGTGGAGATGAATCACAATTTCCAAAGCAACCTTGTCCGGATCTGGGAAAAATCAGTTTCCCTTTACAAATCGGGAAATCGAAATTCCGAATCTTTTCCTATTGAAGAAGATCTACCTTTTCTTTCCTCCATTGGAATGAATAAGATGGATGCTTTTGATTTTGCTGAGGATTGGGTACTTGAACAAGAACCAGATTTAGCCACTTTTCTTCTTATCCACGAACAAAGAAGAGATTACTTTTGGGAAGTTCAAAAAAAAATCCCTTCCACTAACCAATTAGATCCTTCTACGCTTCCTGCAAAGACAGATTCCATCGAGGGAATTACCTGGTTGCCAAGAATTATTCCAAAAGCTCGGGCAAAATTGCGCGGTGAATTGCCAGAATGTTCGATGTTCTGTTGCGGTGGAGATCGGAATTTTTTCAAAAAAAATGACCTTCACCCCGTAGAATTTCTTCGTATTGTCCAAAGGGCAAAGGAGGACGACCAAGTCATTATCGATTGGGTCTTGGCTCGAAAAAAAGAAAATAACTTGTAAAAATCCTCCCCATGAAATTTCAAAAATACCACGCCTTAGGGAATGACTACTTAGTATTTGATCCTCAAAACCAAGACCATCCTTTTTCGGAAGATGAAATCATTCGAATTTGTCACCGCAATTTCGGTTTGGGCTCCGATGGAATTCTAGTTGGTCCCCTTCTATCCAATCAGGCTGACTATGGGCTAAAGATTCTTAATCCAGACGGTTCCGAAGCTGAGAAGAGTGGAAATGGTCTGCGGATTTTCGCTCGTTATTTAAGGGATTCAGAGCGAGTGGGCAACGAAGACTTTTCAGTAGATACCCTCGGAGGGATCGTTTCCTGCCAAGTCTC
>DEYT01000051.1:3348-5471 GCA_002364975.1 Opitutia bacterium UBA3151
AAATAATCCCAGTAAATATAAAGGGCGAAGCCCGCGATGTTTTGGATGAGGAAATAACCGTTGGATCAGAGACCATGAAATATTATGCCGCTTCTATTGGGAACCCTCATTGTGTAATTCCCGTTCAGGAAGCTACTAAAGAAATGGCTATGAGACTCGGATCAGGATTAGAAAACCATCCTAATTTCCCCAATCGTACTAATGTTCAATTCCTCGAAATTCTGGACCGCAATCGAATAAAAATTGAAATCTGGGAACGGGGCGCTGGATACACTCTAGCTTCTGGGAGTAGCAGTTCTGCAGCAGGTGCGGTTGCACGAAAAATGGGTGCATGCGATCAGAAGATTACCGTGGAAATGCCAGGTGGAGAAATTCAACTAGTAATTGATGACAACTTTAAAGTAAATATGGCTGGTCCGGCAACTCGCGTGGCGAGTATGGAATTAGATGCTGAATGTATGAAGTAAGGAATCAATCAGATTGGTTTCCGGCATATCCAAAACCTGCATTCATCTGAATACTTCTTAGTCCTTTCACTTTCATTCGCTATTTTCGACCGCAAAAAATCTCCTTCCACTGCAAACCCAACCTGATTTAATTCCGCTCTGAGTTCGTCTACTTCAATGACATGAATGTATAACATTCCCCTAGCGGTCTCCTCAAAGCGATCCCCAAATTCCAGAAGTTTCGGATCCTGCTTCCCTTCCCGCCATTTCTTCCTTTCGATTGCCCAAAATTTCTTCCACTTGGGTAGTGATCGATCATGTGCGGTAAAGATAAAATACCCACCTGGTATTAGAACTCGGTACGATTCTTCCATCGCTTTTCTACGGTTCAATTCCCCAGGTATTTGCATCAAACCATTAAATCCAAATATTACCGCTCCGAATTGACCCCCTTCAAAGGTAAGAGCGGTGGCATCTTGCTTTTGAAAATCGATTTTGGTTTTATAGTTTTCATTAAGCTTTTTTGCACGGATTATCATTTTCTTGGAAAAATCTGTAGCCGTGATCTTGGCATATCCTAATTGGCTCAAACCAAATGAAATTCTGCCGGTCCCGCACCCAATTTCAAGTAACTGAGCACATTTATTTTTGATGGATCTTTGAAAGACAACTTTTTCAGATTCCCAAAGTCCGACCATTCCAGTCGCCTCCTCATAGTGTTCCAGTACAAGTTTGTCCGAATAATATTTTAATACATCAATAGATGATACTTTTTTGGAACCAAAAATCATGAGAACTAGAAAAACCATCATCATGAACAAAATTTCTTAGGAATCAAAGCTAAGATGACGCTTGCCAAAAGCTTCCAAAAATGATTTTTTGAGTCTTTACATTCATGATAGCTACAATCAAAACACAAGGGAGTCAGTTCACTGTCGAAAAGGGTGACAAACTGTTCGTGAATCGTTTTCCCGACACCAACGAAGGTGATCAAGTTAAACTCGATCAAGTACTCATGGTTGTCGATGACGGAAAACCAACTTTTGGTGCCCCAACCATCGAAGGCGCTTCGGTTACTGCCAAAATCCTCGAAAATAAGAAAGATAAGAAAATTATCGTTTTCAAAAAGAAAAGAAGGCAAGGCTACAAGAGAAGAAAAGGCCATCGACAGCTATTATCTGTAATTGAGATTGAGTCTATTGATCTTAAGTAATAATATCCTAAGTATTCCTAAAAATGGCACATAAAAAAGGACAAGGTACTTCCAAGAACGGAAGAGACAGCAACAGTAAACGCCTAGGGGTTAAAAAATTTGGTGGAGAGGCTGTACTTGCTGGTAATATTATTTTACGCCAAAGAGGTACCAAATACCACCCTGGCAGCAATGTTGGACTTGGACGGGACTTCACCCTCTTTGCCTTGACTCATGGCAAGGTGGAATTTGATAAGGAGCACCGTTTAGTAAACGTTGTGTCCGAATAGTTTCTTATGCATCCTCCTTGCTCTTTGGCAGCGGAAGAAACTTACTGAATTTGCCCCTTCTTACTTCTCAAAATATTTTTTCTGGAAATGATTGATGATCCTGAGAAAGTGGAGGACCTCGAAATGCTACCAGAACTCACTTTTACTGAGACTCGAGTGCTCGGTTCTTTGATCGAAAAAGAATTAACCACTCCA
>DEYT01000078.1:0-14920 GCA_002364975.1 Opitutia bacterium UBA3151
CGCTGCCAAGCAGATCACATTCAGATTTGGGTAAATGGAATCAAAACCACGGATTTAAAGGACTCCATGGATACCGAGGGATTCATCGCTATCCAACATCATGGAGAACAAGGACAAATTTATCGATTTCGGAATCTAAAACTTTTAGAATTGTAGATCCTATTTTTACGCAAAAGAAAAAATGTCAGAAAAAAATTTTAAAGTCGGAATCATAGGGGCAGGCGTAATCGCAGATTTTCATGCCCAAGCCCTGCAAGCTATGGAGGGTGCTGAATTGGTCGCCATCTATGCCAGAAAAGAAGATAAAGCTCAATCATTCGCTCAGAAATATGCTTGTTCTGGATACTCGGAACTGGACGATTTTCTTCGGAATGATCCCATGGAGGTTGTCACCGTGGCATCCGTGAGTGGGCTCCACTTGGAGCATGTCCAGGCAGCTGCCCTTGCCGGAAAACATGTTATTTGCGAAAAGCCCCTCGAAATTACCCCGCAGAGAATTGATGAAATGATTTCAATCTGCGAAAAAAATAAAGTTTCATTATCCGGAATTTTCCCGCGGAGGTTTAACGAGTCCACCCGTATTTTTAAACAAGCAATTAGAGAAGAAAGGCTTGGGAAAATCATTCTATGTGACACCGCAATCAAATGGTGGCGAACCCAAGAATACTATGACAGCGGAGCCTGGCGTGGAACTTGGAACCTAGATGGAGGGGGTGCCTTGATGAATCAGTCCATTCACACCATTGACCTGATGTTACATCTAATGGGTGATGTAAAATCCGTTGCCGCATCCGGAGGACTTGAAGCCCATGATGGGATTGAAGTCGAGGATATTGCCGTCGCTATGGTAGAATTTGAATCTGGTGCCCGGGGGGTAATTCAAGCATCCACAGCTTGCTTTTCAAACAGCGGTCTTCCTGCTTCCATTCATATCTGTGGAGACCAAGGTTCTATCATGATGGTAGATGACAAATTCAGCGTTTGGGATCTGAAGCATTCCCAACCCGAGGATGATACCATTCTTACCAAACATGGGATTTATGAAAGCTCATCTGGTGCTGGGGCGGCCGATCCCAAAGCCATTGATTTTCAATGGCATCAGAGAAATTTTGAAGATGCACTCAACGCGTTAAGCAAAGGAGAAAAACCGGTGGTTGACGGGAGAGAGGGCCGGCGTGCGGTCGAATTAATCTGTTCGATTTATGAATCCATCCGCCAAGACGGAGCCAAAGTAAACCTTTGAAAAATAAATTATTATGTACTTAACTGGAATCGCAGATGAAGCTTCTCAAGATATTGAGCAACAAATTAAAGCAACTAAGGAACTGGGTTGGAATGCAATTGAATCCCGGTTCATCAATGGCAAAAACATCCACGACATCAGTGAAGATGAATTTAAACAGGTTTGTGATGCCTTGGACGGGTCAGGCGTTTTTATCAATGCCTTTGGCTCAGCGATTGGAAATTGGGGAAAAGATGTAAGGGATGATTTTTCCATTACCGAGGAGGAAATTGGCAGAGCAATTCCAAGAATGAAAGCGTTGGGGGCAAAGTTTGTCCGCATCATGAGTTACAAGGTTTTGGATCAGGATGATCAATTGGTGGAGGAACGAATTCGTAGACTCCGGAAGATAGTAGATTCCTTTTCATCTGAAGGCATCACTGCCGTTCATGAAAATTGCATGAACTATGGAGGGATGAGCTGGCAGCATACCATGGAACTCATTCAGGCGGTCCCTAATTTGAAGCTGGTTTTTGACACCGCTAATCCTGCCTTTAACCTGGATCGATCCAAAGAAGGAGAGCCTTGGCAGGATCCTTGGGAATTCTACAATAAGGTGAAAGAACATATTGCTTATGTTCACATTAAAGACTGCCTCAACCCCACTCCTGAAAACAATAACCGGGAGGTGTATGTTTATCCTGGAGAAGGAGATGGTTGTGTAAAAGAAATCATTTCAGATTTAAAAGCAATTGAGTACGACGGAGGTATTTCAATCGAGCCTCATCTAGCCGCTGTATTTCATGATGCTGACTCCCAAAATAAAACGGATCAAGATCCCAAGGAGATTTATATTCGATATGGTAAACATTTGATGGAAATTCTTCGAGGAATTGGCTTCGAACATCACCCATATTCTCCATAATAGATTGTCTTTTCTAGAAAGTATAATATTATCAATTCTAATGCCAAAAGTTACATATATTACACCATCTGGAGAAAGTGTTGTTGTTGAAGATGCGATTGGAAATTTAATGGAAATCGCCCTAGAATACGATATCGAAGGTATCGAAGGAGCATGTAGTGGTTGTTGTTCCTGTGCCACCTGTCATATTAAGGTTCATACAGATTGGCTCGAAAAGACCGGAAAGGCTACCGAATCGGAAATGGACTTGATTGATCTCGAAAGCGGTACCGATGAGAGAAGTCGTCTAAGTTGCCAAGTAGAAATGACCGATGCCTTAGACGGTCTGGTGGTACAAGTAGCACCCTTCTAATTTCTCAACATTTTTAGTGTGCGGCTTTTTCTTTGTGGCCAATTTTGTCTTACAAAGCCAATAGGTCATCCATCAATTGGGCAGTCTTTTCTACTCCACCATCATTTCCTTCCCTAGTTGCCCAGCCTTTAAATTCAATCTTCTCTAATTCATGGCGGACCTTTTTCCAATCCACATCTCCCTGACCTAAGGGACAGAATCCATTTTTCGAACCCCAGTCCTTAACATCGAGCTTCAAAGTTCTTTTCCCCAATATTCGTATCCATTCATGACTGGGCCCGTACTTCTGCATATTTCCAATATCGTAATATACCTGAACCCAGGGACTGTCGATTGCATCGATATAGTCTCTAAATTGTTCTGGTTGGTAACAAAATCCATTCCAGACCGTCTCGATCAAAATATGAATTTTTATTTCTTCCGCTAAGGGAAGTAATTTTCGAATCTGTTCAATGGAACGGTCCCATACCTGTTGGTGAGTTTCCTGATCTCCCTTCACCCGACCGGGAACTAAAAGCACGGATGTTCCCCCTGCCCCCTTTGCTTCACGCATGGCCTGTGAAAGTCCTATTCTGCTTTTTTCGCGTACCTCTGGATTAGGATCAGACAACCTGACTTTCCAGTGCTTGTTGTAAACCAGTCCATGCATCGAAAGATCGAATCGATCACATGCATTCTTCATCGACTCGATTTCCAGACCGGGGCCAGAACCCTCTATGCCATCAAATCCCAGATCTTTAAGTTTTTGCATCTGTTTTTCGTCGGGCTTGGTACCAAATTTAACCGCCTTTCGAATTAGACCGTTAAATTTTCCCGGTTTGGCCATACCTGCCTGGGCAAGTGAAATTGCCCCGGATGTAGTCGCTAAGAATTTCCTTCGATTCATAAACTTATCATCATCGAAAGGGTGGAAAAGAGTCCACGTTTTTTTTGATTCCGTGAAGACTTTTCATTTTACTATCAATTAAAATAACATTCCATCGTTACCATAATATTTATAGATAATAATTACACATACTATGAAATTATACCAAATTCTACACTATCTTTTAATTACTGGATACTTAAATGGAGCAAATCTAGAAAAGATATACGATCTATTTGCCCAAGATGACTTCTCCCAGTGGACCAAGGTAGACGGCAAACCGGTTGGTAATGGCTGGATCATTCAAGAGGGAGTAATTCATCGAAAATCTTTAAACGGTGATATCATCACCAAAGAAAAATTTAAAGACTTTGAATTAACTTTCGAATGGAAGATTTCGCAAGCAGGTAATAGCGGAATCAAGTACCGCACCCGGGGTCGATTAGGCCTCGAATACCAGATTCTTGATGACCAAAAACATCGGGATAATAAAAACCCAACTCATCGGGCAGGTTCGCTTTATGAACTGGTGGCTGCTCCGGATTCAAAACCTTTAAAACCAGTAGGTGCTTGGAATAAAGGCCGGATTGTTGCCGACGGTAAACAAATTCAGCACTGGTTAAATGGTGAGAAAGTGGTGGAGATCAATTGGGGTACAAAGGAGTGGAAAAAACGATTCCAAAAAAGCAAATATCATAAGAATCAAGGATTTGGCAGTTGGAAAGGTCCCATTCTCTTACAGGACCATAATGATCCGGTTTGGTACCGAGAGCTTAGGGTTAAACATTTATGAAACATTTCTACCATAGCTCCCTATTCTTGAGAGAAAAATTCAACCTTGGTAAATTTGCGGGTCAAACCAACTCGAAAAGTAAGTTTTCCATCTTTTACCTGTAAACCTTTCTTCTCCTGTACCGATATATTTTCATCCATCCCGGTATTTCGGCTGATATCCTTGGTCACGGCTCGAGCGGAGTAATGGTCACCTTCCTTGAATCCCTCCCCTCGAAAATCAATCTTAGAAAACGCATTATTGTAATCTTTACCGTTCTGAATGGTGGAGGGGATTGAGACTTCTAAATATCCATTTCCGGACGCACCACTCGCATAGACCAAAACCGTAAAAATCTCCTGGGTTCGATTGTAGGAAGAAATCTTATATTGTTCGATCCCGGTCAGCCCAGTCCCGCTCGCAGTTATGTTATTTCCTCTTTCCCCAGCGATTGCATGACGGATTACTTCATCCGAGCCTCCTGCGATCTGAGAATACCAACGCCATGCATAATAATGTAAATGATTAGGGTCACCCGGATTAAGATAATTCTCTTCGGTGAACCTGTTCCAATTTTCAGAAACCTCATAGACTTTGCACCTTTCTTCAGGTCCATGAAGGCCTACTTTCCGTGTTACGACATCAGGCCCGCCATCATCGGATGGCATCACCCAATCTGGTCGCTGCTGCTTGATTCTACCGCTATAATCCACCCGCTTGACCAAACCCATGGACCATTGGCTCGAATTGTCACACCAAGGCAGGTTCACAGTATTTAATCCACGCTCCAAAACCTTACCATAAATTGTAACCGTTTTATCAAAGGCATCGCACTCATCCTTTTTTCCATCTCCGTTGACATCATGATTGTTTCCGGAATTATCCCATACAATCCATGACTCTGAGGATAAAATTTTCTTCGATGGATACTCAGCCCGATCCAATTTTTCCCTCGCAAGGTCATATTGGGTCCAGCAATTTGGAATTAAAGCCCCATCCATCATCCCATACCCATTGGCATGATCCGAGATATTTAAATTAAGGGCATCAATTTGCTTCATTAGTTCTTTGTCCGCAATCAATTGGTTGTAGTAATCGTCAACAGCTATGGCACCTACTCCCCGCAAACCCTCCCTGGCTCCACATGGTTGGCAGGGCGATGTGCCTGAGGTTGAAACCAGTACATCCACTTTCGGAACTTCATTGTAAACCTCCCGGATTGCCTTGGCCCCGTTGGTAAAAATCTCTTTTTTTATGAAGTCCATATTGGCACCATTCATCATTCCTTGAAGATTGACTTCATGATAAAGTTGGTACGCTCCAACCCTGCCTTTGAAGTGCTTTGCCATTCGGGTGACAAACTTTGGGTACTCCCCCACTCTTGGCTTCCAGCCTCCGGCTTTTCCACTTTCGGATGCCCAACTTGGACAATGCCACATTACTAGTTCAGATTTGATACCGCGCTCCACGCAAAGGTTTACCGCATGATCGATTGCCTTTAAATAACCAGACATATTAGTTGAGTAATCGGTATTCTTTGGGTTGGGTTCCGCAGCATTCCAACTCACCCAAAATTGAGCATAACTACTGTGCTCTTTCAGGACCGGACGGTTGGCGTCATATTCCTCGCATTTTGGAAAGCCGAAGGGTTGCCACCGAACCCCTACATGCATGTGATCCGTGGTCCAAATATAATTGGAAACACTTGATTCCTGCGAGAATAAGATTGGAAGCAAGTATGGAAAAAATGTTCCTGAAAACAGAAATAAAAGGGCGTTGGAGGAAGGCATGGTTTTGCCAAAATTAAACCGGGAGATTTTCATGGAGAAGAGATTGATTGAATGGACTCATGGACAATTGAATGAATCCAAAAGAAAATCAAACTATCGGAAAAAAATATTTAGTGAAGTCGGAAAGTCTTTATTTCCGATCGTTTTCAATCCAAGTCCCTTTTCCGGACCCGAATAAAAATCAGTGTATCTTTTTTCTTAAAGTGGAGGAATTCCTTAGGATTTGCAAAAGCCAGCCATCGATCAATTCAATCGGCAATCCAATTACATTGGTTTTGGAACCAGAAAATTTCTCAATGATCAGATCCGCGCGGGTTTGTAATCCATAAGCACCCGCTTTATCCATAGGATCGACCTCCAAAAAGTAAAAATCGATTATTTGTTCATCGAGAACCTTAAACTTGACTTCACTACTTTCTACTTTTGTCTCCAGAAAACCTTCCGCTTTTTGGGTCAAACAAACCCCAGTGCTGACCAGATGCGTTTTACCTGACAAGCTCATCAACATCTGTTTCGCTTCGTTTAAATCGATCGGTTTTCCAAAAATTTTTTCGCTTAAAGAAACGATGGTATCCGCGGCCAGTACCCATCTATCTGGATAACGACAAGACACTTCTAAGGCTTTCAGTTTTGCATTTTCCTTGACTAAATCAAGGGGCCCCGAGGGGTGAACCTGTATTTCTTCCACCCGGGGAAGCACCACCTCATGTTGGATGCCAACTTCGGTTAATATCTTACTTCGACGCGGCGAGCCAGATGCTAAAATTAAATTTTCTTCTCCCTTCGAGTTCGCTTTTTTTCTGGGATTTTGCATACTGATTATCTCTTTATGAAGTTTTTTTATTTGAAAGCAATCACATGAGGATTGGGGTGGCACAACTGAACTCCACGGTTGGAGATCTACCGGGCAACCTTGCCCTCGGCTTGGATGCTTACGAACAGCTTGTCGGGCAAGGTTCGGACTTGGTGGTATTTCCCGAGCTATTTATTTCCGGCTACCCGCCCCGGGATCTACTCATAAAAGAAAAATTTCTCCAAGATTCTTTGGGAGTGCTTCAAGACTTCGCTCGCCAGACCGGACCTACCCCTGCCCTGATCGGATTCCCTGAATCCGCATCCGAGCATCCAAGTAAGATATTCAACTCGGCAGCATGGTGTGAGCATTCAAAGATAGATCAAGTTTTTCGAAAAAGACTTCTTCCCACTTACGATGTTTTTGATGAAAGCAGATATTTTGAAATGGGGAATGTCGAGATGATCAGGGAATATAATGGTAAACGGTTGGGAATTACCATTTGTGAAGACATTTGGAACTTGGCCGACCCGCGATACCCAACCGACCCTTTGGACAAAATGGAAGCGGATTGCCCGGATTTGTTGATTAATTTATCGGCAAGCCCATGGTTTGTGGGAAAAGAAAAGAACCGTTTGCAACTTCTTAAGAAGGTAGTTCATAAATTAAAATGCCCCGTCACCTATGTGAATGCAGTGGGGGGCAATGATGAACTTATTTTTGACGGTTCCTCCACTACCCTCGATAAAAATGGCATGGTCACCTTTCAATCCAAGCCTTTTGAAGAACAGCTTCAAGTTCATGATCTTCTTGAAAATAATCATTTTGATACCCCTAAGGCTTCCGCAATGGACCAGTTGCAGAAAGCTTTGTCCCTTGGACTTCGGGACTATGTTCTTAAAAGCGGATTTTCTAAAGTTGTTATTGGATTGAGTGGTGGCATTGATTCTGCCGTTACCGCCGCCTTAGCCGTTGATGCTCTAGGCAAAGATAAAGTGATGGGGGTTAGCCTGCCCTCTGCCATATCCAGTAATCATAGTAAAGAAGATGCTTTAGAATTAGCTGAGAATTTGGGCATTGGGTTTCACACTATCCCCATCGAATCCCTAGTTGCTGCTGCAAGTAATGAACTCGATTTCCTTTTCAAGAACCTTTCTCGTGATGTCACTGAAGAAAACCTGCAAGCACGAAGCCGGGGTCTTTTATTAATGGCAATCTCAAACAAATTTGGAGCTCTTCTCCTTACCACAGGTAATAAAAGTGAATTGGCGGTGGGATATTGTACTCTGTATGGGGATATGTGCGGAGGGCTCGCGGTTATTTCTGATGTCCCCAAGACCAAGGTTTTTGACCTTGCCAGGCATATGAATCGGACCAAGACCATTATTCCCGTCAACACCATTGAAAAACCACCTTCCGCAGAATTACGCCCTGATCAAAAAGATAGTGATTCTCTTCCTGATTATGATGTTCTGGACAGGATTCTTCATGCCTATGTTGAAGAGCGAAAATCGATTGATACTATTATCCAATCCGGATATGACCCGGACATCACCCGAAGCATTATTCGCTTGGTCGATTTAAATGAATATAAACGAAACCAAGCGGCACCCGGACTGAAGACAACACCTCTCGCATTCGGTATTGGACGCCGTATCCCGATCGTACAAAAATATCAAAATTAGATCGCCCTTACATTAATGAGTTCAGAATCAGAAAATCTTTTTGAAAAAGCCAAGCGTTTGATTCCAGGTGGAGTCAACTCTCCGGTTCGTGCTTTTCGTTCCGTAGGAGGAACTCCATTTTTTACCCGCAGTGCCATGGGTTGCCATTTAACCACCGCGGATGGACAGGAATTAATTGACTATGTCTGCACTTGGGGCCCGGCCATTCATGGACACAACCATCCCCGGATCAAAAATGCCATCGCCAAAGCTTTGAAAGCGGGTACCAGCTTCGGCACCCCTGGACCCGCGGAAGTTGAAATGGCTGAATTAATTGTTGAGGTAGTCCCTTCCGTAGAAAAAGTGAGAATGTGCAACAGCGGAACGGAGGCGACCATGTCCTGTATTCGTTTGGCTCGTGGATTCACGGGGAGGTCCAAGGTTATAAAATTTGCTGGATGCTATCACGGCCATGTTGATAGCCTACTGGTCAAAGCTGGTTCTGGTGCTCTTACCTTGGGGAATCCTGATAGTGCCGGAGTACCCGAAAGCTTCGCACAAGAGACGATCGTACTTCCTTACAACGACGAAACCGCTTTAGCGGATGCACTCAACCAGAACCATAACGCAGTTGCCGCGGTTATCATCGAACCATTTCCTGCAAACTGTGGTCTAATTCTACCCAAGGAGGGCTATTTAGAATCCGTTAGAGCTTTATGCAATAAGCATAATGTTTTGTTGATTTTTGATGAAGTCATGACCGGTTTCCGTCTTGGAATAGGTGGAGTTCAGGAAAGAACCGGAATTACACCAGATCTAACTGCCATGGGAAAAATCATTGGAGGTGGACTGCCTGTAGGTGCTCTCGGCGGAAAAGCGGAGATCATGGATCATCTTGCTCCTCTTGGCCCGGTGTATCAGGCGGGCACCCTAAGTGGAAATCCGCTTGCCATGGCCGCGGGAATTGAATCCTTACGGATGCTCAAAGAAAATCCTCCCTATGATCATTTGGAAAAGATGGGGGAGATGATTTCAGGTGGTGTGAGCAAACTTGCTGAACAACATGGGGTTGCCTTACAAGTGCCACAAGTGGGTTCGATGTTTTGCTTATTTTTCTCTGAAAAACCCGTTACCAATCTGGATCAGGCGATGGGCTGCAAACATGACCATTTCAACAAACTATTTCATAAACTTCTCGAGAGTGGGCTCTACTTACCTCCCTCTTCCTACGAGACCTGTTTCATATCTGCAAAGCACCAAGATCATATAGTCACCGAAACTTTGGAGAAGATTGAGAGAGCCTTTTCTTCGTTTTAAACTTCTTGGCATTGACACCCGATTGCATCCGGTGAAATAAGCTTCTAGGTATGCCTCTTCTTAAGACACAAATTCTTTTTCTGAGCCTGTTTTCTTGTGAGGTTCCATCCTTTGCGGAAAGCCGTATCCCTTTTTATGAAGACTATCTTCAAAAAGCCGATGCCCTCGGCTTCCTTGAAAATGCGGAAGCATTTCTTGAACAATCACCTGATGCTATAGAAGCACCCCGAGTTGCGATGGACTTGATGATGGTGGGAAAAGCTGCAAACCAAGCGAAAGCGGTTAGTTGGGCTACGGACCTACTTCTTTTTCGATACCCGAAAAGTTTACCAAGTTTACAATTCGTAAGTTCTTTTGATCGAGGTTCTCCCCGATTAGTAAATCTGCTCAAACTAAAAGCGGACCAGGGTAATTTAGAGCAAAAGGAATTTGCCATTTCTTTTTGCCGGTCCCTTTTATTGATTACCCGAATTCATGGCCCCGAATTTCTCAAAGATGTCTCCCTTCGGATTCGTGCGTATTTATTGGCTTCTCAGGCAGGGGTAAAAGAAATCGAAGACCTTACCTTTTCTTCTTTAAAAGAACTGTCTGAAAAAAATAACCCATTGGGAAAATGTTTAAAAATCCTGATGAGCGAACAAGATCGTTTTTCAAAAATCGAGGGCCTATCCAATATTTCAGGCTCAGATGCCAAATTTTGCCTCTCTTTCTATCTTGCCCAACTAAGCCCTGAGGAATCGAAGTCCGATAAGATGGTTCGTTTTAAAATCAATCAAATTCTTTTTGATAAAAGCCCAGATACCAAGCTCGCACGGGAACTTTTGGCTTCTCTTCCTGAAAAATTACAGAAAAGTACTCCTTGGGATGCGTTGCTCGCATTTTCTTACCACTTAGAACAAGACACGCCCAGAGCCATTGAAGTCCTTCAAGCTTCTTCGGAGGCTGTTGAAAAAGATTCGGAATGGTATAATGTGTTAGTTTCCTATGCAGACGGACTTACTTTTTTGGAGAACCGCAAGAAGCTTTTAGTCACTGCCATTGGACAAGCGATTGAAAAAATGGGCTCCGATTCAGACTGTCTTTTTATCCAAGCGGATTGGGAATCTACTGCTAGTAATTCAAAGAGCCTAAAGAATTCCCTTTTTCTTGGCGTGGATAGATCCAGCAAAAAGATCGAAATACAATTACGGAAAGAAAAAAAGCTAGTTATGGGCTACCAAAGTTGTGCCGAAACTTCTTCGCTCTTTGGTCCGGATTCCGATAAGATTTTTCGCTTTCAAACTTCTGGTAAATTTCCAGTTCCTAGGGTTTCCATCAATCGAGATAATCTTACCGGAGCATTTAGTTACAATTTCAATCTTAATTTTGGCTCCTCATTTACCGAATTCTTGAAAAGTGGATCTTCCCTTCTCGAAAATCCTTACATTGGAACCACTAAAGGGAGGGAGGTTTTATGGAATTATACCCTCGCCAACAAACTTATTTGGCTAGAGCCAGCAAGATCAGTAAAAGGGGGTACTACCTATCCAATATCTTCTCTTTCAAAGGGGACCAGTAAACCAAACCGTGCTAATGTTACCTTTGATCTCCAAGGAAATCTTGTATCTGCCAAATTCGGAGCGGTTACCCTTAGCTCCATACGCATGGGGGATGTATCGATTTTAAAGCAGCTTCCCAAATGGCCTGAAGGAGAAATTGAACAAGGGGAGGAATTTGACTTTCCCATGTTCATGAAAATGGTCTCAGTGATGGGTGCCCTAGCTCAAAAATAAGATATTTGATCATGATCAGCGGGTTTAAATTTGCTTGGGTAACTTTACTATCTAGCTCCGTTGTTTACGGGTCCAAACAAGAATTTTCTATCCAAAGGGATATTGCCTATTCCGGCTCGGGCAACCCTCATCAAACCCTAGATCTCTACACCCCAAGGTCACTGAAAAACTCCTCGGGCAAGTTGCCAGTCGTGGTCTGGATACATGGAGGAGCCTGGAAAAGTGGAAGTAAAAAATCTGGCAATCATCCAAATCGGATTCCAGAAATTGTCAGGACCCAAAGATATGCTGGGGTCTCTATCGGTTACCGTCTAAGCCAAGAAGTAAAATGGCCCGCTCAAATCCATGATTGTAAAGCCGCGATTCGCTGGATTCGTGGAAATGCTAAATCTCTTGGCCTTGATTCCGGCCGAATTGGAGTTTGGGGGTCTTCCGCAGGTGGACATCTTGCCTCGATGCTTGGAACAACAACGGATCATAAAACCTTGGAGGGAGAAATTGGGAATTTCCGGTCCTTTTCAAGTGAGGTTCACGCCGTGGTTAACTATTACGGGCCAAGTGCTTTTTTACGGATGGATGACCAACCTAGTAAAATCCTACATAATTCTCCCGATTCTCCTGAAAGTCAATTGATCGGGCACCCCATACAAGAAGCAAAAGAATCTGCCCAAAATGCATCCCCACTCCATCATGTATCGGCTCGAGATGCTCCGCATTTTCACTTTCATGGGATGCAGGATTCATTAGTTCCCTATCAGCAGTCCTTACTCCTTCACCATGCACTTAAAAAAGAAAAGGTTTCTTCGGCTCTTATTTCGGTCCGAAAAGCGGGTCATAGGATGCCAGTTGAGTTCACCAAAGAATTTGTGATCCCCTTTTTTGATTTCCTATTCCATGGGGTGGGTAAATTCCCGAAAGATCTTTCTCTCTAAAATGGAATGAGTTACAATTTCCCTTGGCTCTCCGTAGCACCCTTAAGGAATGAATTAGAAAATAAAAGTGGAATTTATTTTGAGGCCAATGCCTTCCAAGAATCCCTTTTATTGCAGGAGCCAAAAGCTTGTTTTTTGGAACTTGCTCGAAAGATCGGTCACCCCCTTTCGCAAAGTGTCCATAACGAATTAGTTCTGGATGTAATCGATCATGGCTTCTCCAAAGGAGACCAACGGGCACGCGGACCCCATTCCAACCGAAAGCTTGGTTTCCATACCGACCGCTGTGATGTGATTGGATTTTTGTGCCTGCGAGCTGCCGCTACAGGTGGAGAAAACCAGATTGTAAACAGCAAAGAAGTTGCCCAAATAATTCAAAAAGAAAGAAAGGATCTATATGAGGCACTATGTAGTCCTTTCCCCTATAAACGTCATGTTATGGATTCTAAAAACCCAAAACCCTTCTGCATGCAACCCATTTTCTCATCTCAAGAAGGATTCTTTGCTTGCTCCTATCTTCGAGTTTTAATTGATCGGGCAGACCAAGATCCAGATTGTCCCGACCTGTCCAAGATTCAAAAAGAATCCTTGGACTTTATGGATTGCGTTTGCGAAAGAGAAGAAATTCAAACTCGTTTCAGACTAGAACCAGGGAATGTTTTGTTTTTGAATAATTGGACAACTTTACACCGACGGACCGCCTTTACCGATTTCCCCGAAAAAGATCGTCAAAGGCATTTTTTAAGAGTTTGGCTTTCGATGCCAAATAACCGGCCTTTAGATCCCGCATTCAAAGAAAATTTCGGTTCCGTGGAAGCAGGGAAAATTCGTGGTGGGATCCGAGCAAACTAATGTCGATTCATTTTGCTCTTTATCTGATTCCTCTATTCGCGATACATTTAGAATAAAAATTCTCTAGCTCATGATATTTTTCTTTCAAAAAACGACATCCCTTTCGTTCGCTTTTTTGTTTGGGGCACTGGCTAATTCCGTCCTTTGCTGTCTTCCTGACTCAAACTTGCCGGCACCTTTAGACACCCATGAAAACCCTCCCTTTGAGGACGAAACCAAGCACTTGGATTCTCCTGCTGAAGTGCATCAACAAGCAAATGATTATGAAGTCTTGATCATGGGTGGAGGCTACTCCCCCTCAGGCAATCAGTTCTCGCTTGAGAGCAATGTTAAGTATTTTCTCAGAATAAAAGAGAAACTCGGCTTTTCCAATAGTTCATCCCAGCTTTTTTTCGCAGATGGAAATGATCCGGCCAGAGATCTTCAGTATTTTAACCCTAAGCAGGAAATACCGCTTGTGAACCGTGCCTTAGCAGAAATATTCGGTAAAAATAAAGGTCTCAATCATCACTACCGTAGTAACCAACTTCAAACCAACGGGCCTGCCTCAATTGTTGCCTTGGACCAATGGATTAGTCGACAAAAAAAGGCCAAAAGCACCAGATTTAATTTGGTCTATTTTACTGGGCATGGAGGAAAAGGCTCCAAAAAAGAACCCTTCAATACTACGGCTTACCTTTGGAATAATCAAAATTTAAGCATGCAGCATTTTTCTAAAAAATTAGACGGCTTACCCAGTGAACAAAAAACAGTTTGTGTTATGGTTCAGTGTTACAGCGGAGGATTTGCTCATTTTATGTTCAAAGAGGGCAACCATACCAAGGGTCTATCTACCTCTCCAAGAGTTGGGTTTTTTGCAACTACGCATGACCGGATAGCTGCCGGTTGTACACCTGATATTACTGAAAGCGACTATCGTGAATACAGCACGACTTTCTGGGAAGCATTATGTGGAGAAACTCGCATGGGTATGCAAATTCCAAAAGCAGACTTTGACAAGAATGGAAAAACTTCTCTTGCCGAAGCCCATGCCTATGTGGTGATTAACTCAGATACCATCGATGTTCCCGTCAAAACATCAGAAATTTGGCTTCGAACCATTTTTTCGGGTCAAATTAAATTATTACAAAAGGATCAGAACCAAGAAAACTCTGTTTTCGATCAAGTATTAGGTGAAAATAGTTGGCTTGGAAAATTAGGTAAGAACCCGAAACAAAGAAAAATTCATGAAAATATCTTATCCAAAGCAGAGCCTGAGGAAATCGCGGTGATCCGCTCTTTGGCTTTGAAGTTTGGATTTTCGCAATGGCCGACTATCGATGAAGCAGATGAAAAAATAGGGTCATTAAAACAAAAAAGAAATGTATGGGAACAGAAAAAGAATAAATCTTTGGCTGCCACTCGGAAATTAAGAGATCAAATAAAATCTAGGATCAGAAAATTTTACCCGGAATTGGTAAACCCCTATCACCCGAAATCATTAGAGGTATTTAATGGACCAGAAAAAGAATTATTTATTAAAAAACTAAATTTCCAAAATCAATGGCAGCAACTCTTAGTCGAAAAAGAAAATTTTAATCAGATCGAGAAGAAGAGATTTGCACTGGAAAAAGAGGAAGTAAAAGGAATACGATTAAAGAGATCTATTGAATACATATATCTCT
>DEYT01000078.1:15299-25974 GCA_002364975.1 Opitutia bacterium UBA3151
CTCGTAAAACTCGAAAAGACGACATTCCCGCTGAGGTAAGAAAATTATAAAAGCTTTCTAGAAGCCTTTCCCTCTCAGGGCTGCATCCAATTGCTTTTGAAATTCCACCACATCTTCGTCCGAAGGCTTGTATCCTTCGTCACCTCCGGATAAACCAAGCCTTCCGAATTGGTCTAAAGTCCATTGTTTATGATTTCCGTCAGAAAAGATAACTGAACCACTTGCCATTGCTCCCGGTGGTGTCACCGGGTCTACTTCGACCGAAACTCCTCCATCTTTTGGGTTGAGTTCATCAGTTGCACTAGGAGTTTCCGCATTATTTTCGGATACTTCCTTTGGTTTTTCCTCCTCTTTATCGGCAAGGGTTAGATTCAGATCATCAACCAGAAAACGAACATCGATGTAGGTCATGACCAGACCAAAGTCAGTGCTTATCTTTTTTTGCACATCCGACAAGCCCATTCCCTCAGCAACCCATCGAGCTATTTCTCTCTTCTGCTCTGGATTAGGTTCGGTCATAGGAGTGTCTGAGACTACTTCTTCATCTGCATCGCTGGACGCATCTTTTGAATCTGAAAAATCACTAATGATCATGCTTGCTAATATTTAAGCAAAAGAAACAACTTTGACAAGGTGGTAAAACCAATAAGTAGAAAACAACTCTTATTCCATGGATTGCGAAAGCTGTTCGTTTAAGAATTCTACAGAATGTTTAATGGAGGTATCTTGATCCATCATATTTTCAACGGTTTTACAGGCATGAATTACAGTTCCGTGATCCCTTCCTCCGAAAGCTCCGCCGATTTCCTGCAAAGAGTGTTCGGTTAGTATGCGGGATAGATACATCGCAACTTGCCGAGGAAATGCAATATTAGCGGGTCGTCGGCGCGACAACATGTCAGCCATTCTAAGATGATAATAATCCACTACTTTCTTTTGGATGGTTTCAATCGTAATCCTGCTTAAATTTTCCTCCCTTAGAATATCACGGAGTAATCTTTGTACGGTTTCAAGATCTGCTTTTTTCCGGGTCAGTCCAACATAGCCGGCGACTCGGGTCAGTGCACCTTCCATCCGTCGAACATTTCTGGAGATATTCTTCGCCAAAAACTCAATGATTTCAGGTTCAACCGAAATTCCCATTGCATCCGCTTTTTTGGAAAGAATCGCCACCCTAGTTTCAAGGTCAGGGGCTTGAATGTCTGCGACCAGACCCCATTGGAAACGGGAAAGTAATCGACTTTCAATTTTATCAATTTCTCCAGCAGGTCTGTCACTGGTTAATAGAATTTGGCGTTGAGCTTCGTAAATTTCGTTAAAAGTATGAAAAAATTCCTCTTGAATTCTTTCTTTGCCTGCTAAGAATTGAATGTCATCAATTAAAAGATAATCAACACTCCGGTAGCGTGAGCGGAATTTAGTTAAGGTATTTTCTTGTATAGCCCGGATAAATTCATTGGTAAACTTTTCGCATGAAACATAAGTAATTCGGCAAGCTTGGTTCCGATTCAGTGCCTGATGGGCGACTGCATGCATTAAGTGGGTTTTCCCCAGTCCGGTTTCCCCATAAATAAACAAGGGGTTGTATGCATGTGCAGGGGCATTTGAAACTGCAACGCAGGCTGCATGTGCCAGTTCACTCCCTCCACCCACAATAAAGTTGGAAAAAGTATTTTTCGGATTAATCCCCAAGGATCTTCCCTTAAGAGCCGGGCCGGTCAAACGCGATGAGGAGGTTTTGGTAGCTTTACTTTTATTGCGGTTGTTGATATCAAGCTCATGATTCCCTTCTACGATGTCTCCTAATAATTCAACCGTAAATGGATGACCTACAAGCCGATCCGCTTCTTGCCTAATAACATCTAAATAATTATCACGGATCCATATTGCAGAAAATTCATTGGGTGTAATCAGTTCACAACCATCTTCGTCTAAATGTCCAACTCTCATATTATCGAACCAAACCCGAAAAGTATCAGCAGGAATAACCTCGAGTAGTTGTTCTCTTAAGGAACTCCAGAAAGTGTCAGGGGTAGAAACAGGGGATGACATAAGAAATCAGAATTTATTCACAGCAAGTCGAAGTGATTTGTAAGTCTTTTAGAGAAAGGCATTTCCGAGTCTGAAGGTGGGTGATAGTGAAATTAATGAGTACAATCGCAGGAGAAGGGCTATAATTGCATAAGTGATTTATATACAGTATATTGCATTTTGAATGAAAAAGTATTGGTGGGGTATTGGTTAAAAGCTGATACTAAATTGAAAAGATAGTTTAGAAGAAGAAATCCAATGAAACCAAGAAAAAAATTTCGATAAAAGCGGAAACTTTCTCACAAGTTATTCACAAGCTTGAGTCCATAAGTTTTTAGTGCTTTTTTGCTTGCACAATTCGATAATTTCCAACATCGACACAGCTATTTGATAATTCGGTACTTAGAAAAATCTTTTCGAAATAAAAAAATGATTTGAATCATCACTTATTCATTTTTTTTAAAAGTTTTTCGTTAAAGTCGATCGCAGAATCGTAACTAAATTGTCGAGCTGCTTGGACCATAGCCGCAACCTCAACTAGCCGGGCCATATCCCGTCCTACTCGAACTGGAATTTCCATGTGAGGAACTGGAGCGCCTAAAATATCGAAGAATTTTCGTTCCAAGCCAGTTCTTTCCAACTCATTTTCGCTGGACTCTTCAAGCAAGGTTACCACCAGATCTATTTTATTTTCTAGCCTTACAAAACGAATACCAAATAACTTCTCCACATTAATGATACCTATTCCTCGGCACTCCATAAAACCTCGATTTAATTCATCGCAAAAACCAACGGGGGTGTGGTCACTCAGTAGCTTAATTTTCACAACGTCATCCGCGACCAGACTATGTCCTCTTTCAATTAAAGCTAAAGCTGCCTCACTCTTACCCGCCCCACTCCCTCCCCGGATTAAGGTACCAATACCCCGAATCTCGAGCAAAGTACCGTGTAGAGATGAGCGTGGTGCAAAACGCTCTTCTAGTAACACGGTGACCTCTGTAGTAAATGCCTTAGAACTCAGCGAAGTTCGAAAGAGTGGTACTCCGTGCTCCTCTAAAACTTCAATCATTTCTTGGGTGGGGGCTAAATTGCGGGTTACCACTACGCAGGGAATCTTTTTTCCCGCCATTGTAGAGATTACATTTTTCCTTTGCACTTTGGATTGTTCTCGAAAAAAACCCATTTCCCCTGCCCCAAAAAGCTGTATTCTTTTGTGGGCAAAATACTTGAAATAACCTGTTACTGCTAGAGCCGGTCGATTTACACTCCTCTCCCGGATCGTACTTCGGGATAGAGATTTTTTCGTGGTTACTAATCGAAGTTGAAGCTGTTCACCATAGTCTTCAAAAAATTCTCGAACTGCAATGCTCTCGACCGAGTAAGGAATATTGTATTGGACACTTTTCATAGTAGGGTAAATTTAAATTCAGGCGACGAAATCTTGCCCAAGATATTTGGTACGGGTTTGCTCATCATTAAGTAAAAACTCAGAATCTCCGTGAGCCAAAACCTTTCCATCATAGAGTAAATAGGCACGGTCTACTATTTTTAGGGTTTCTCTCACATTATGATCAGTAATAAAAACTCCAATTCCCTTCTCTTTCAAAGAAATAATCATATTCATTACTTCACTTACACTAATGGGATCCACCCCGCCGAAAGGTTCATCAAGCAGAAGAAAGCTTGGGTTTAGTACAAGTGCTCGGGTAATCTCCAGTCTCCTACGCTCCCCTCCGCTTAAGGTGAAAGCCTTTTGTTTGGCAAGATGAGAAAGGTTTAATTCATCCATGCGGTGTTCGACTACTTGATCCTCTTCCTTTTTTTCCAGTTTTAGAGACTGGGCAATAGCCCGAATATTTTCCTCCACCGTAAGTTTTCGAAATACGGAGGATTCTTGAGGTAAATAAACCAGTCCTTCCCGCGCTCGTCGATAAGCAGGTAGAGAGGTAATATCTCTGCCATTCAACTCTACCCTACCATTACTGGGTCTGGTAAATCCGGTAACCATGGAAAAGGTTGTAGTCTTTCCTGCCCCATTGGGACCCAGTAAACCAACCACTTCTCCACCCGATAGGTTCAAATCGACTCCCTTTACCACTAACCTGGCTCCGTATCGTTTACAGACAGCACGGACTTGGAGTATATTTTTGGGTTCTGAATTCAAAGCTTTTTAGGGTGACTAATTTGGAAACCCAAAATTAGGAATTTCAGGTAATTGCAAACTGGGCCGATTACCTTCAACCCCTACGACTTTCGCCCTTCTTGTCCCTTTTTCGAGAATAATTTCATCTCCTTTGGCGATCCCATAATCTTGATCCTCAACCCGGGCATTTCCTTGGAGAATGGCTTCTCCTTTTGTGGTATCTATCCTTAATTCATCTGCAAAAGAGGATCGACTCTTCTGAATCATGTTAACCTTTCCTCTCGCATGGATCTTTGAAATTTTTCCCAAGCTTTTCAATGGGCTGGTTTGATTTAAATCTTTATCAAAAAGGATCTCCATCCAGTCACATGATATCATCAAATCCTTTGAGCTCACCACGACACTTCTTTCAAGAAGAAACCGGTTTCGGGTCGGAGAGAGCTCTAGGACTTCAATATATTCCGCCTTGGTTGAGGTTTTAAAGCTCAGGACATCTTTTCTGACCTCTTCTTTTTTTCCGCCATCGCGTTCGTCCAACAACAGAGTTTCTTTAAACATCACTTTTCCTTTTTCTTGAAATGCAATGAGTTGTTCCCCCTTTTCAATCTTGTTTCTCCATAACCATCTTTTACCCTCTGCAGTAAACCCCTTACCCTCTACTTCGAGCATGGATTCCCCCCATGCTTTTCCAGACCCGGGCTCAAAGAGGCCCTTTTTACTTTTAGCATTGGATTGATTAAATCCAGTCAAAGTTTTCAAAACCAGATCAAAAGCCTCATAAATCCCTTCCTCTTCAAAATTAACTTCATTGGCATGAAGTTCCCAAGCAATTCTTCCATCTTCACCAAATCCGGGCACCTTAAGGTTACGGATGCCTTCCTCGGTTTTCTGATCTGCACGGTCAAGATCATCAGCATTGGAAGAAAGAGAGAAAAAACAAAGGATAGAAATACTTAGAAGAAGATTCTTAAGCAGCAGAATTTGATTCAATCGGAAAGGTGAGTGGTGGGACTCTCTAAGTGGATCATTCAAAATTACTATGCAAGATTGATTAAAGTTCGGATTTATTTTCCTCTTTAGAAGTAGCCTTTGCCTCCGTCTCAAAGGGGACAAATCTTAGAATAGCACCATTAATGCAATATCTTTTATCGGTCGGAGTATCAAATCCTTCCCCTTTAAAGACATGCCCTAAATGACCATCACAAACTGCACACCGAACTTCCGTTCGCAGGTAACCCAAATGAAAATCTTCAAAAGTATTCACATTTTTTGCATCCGCAGGGTCAAAAAAAGAAGGCCATCCGCATTTCGAGTCAAACTTGGTTTCGGAAGTAAATAATTCAGACCCGCAACCCGCACATAAATATTTCCCCCCACCTTGTTTTTTGAATTCATCGTACTCTTTCCCGAATGGTCTTTCCGTGCCTGCCTTGCGGAGGATATGAAATTGTTTTTCTGTCAGCTCCTGCTTCCACTCTTCTTCCGTTTTTTCCACCTTTTTTATACTATTCATTTTTGTTTTCAGTTTCTTCTGAGATTGCTTGGTTTCCGCATTTGCTTGATCCGCGAAAAAGCTTAACGTGAAAATCGTTGCCAATATCACCAACGCTAAGACCACGAAAATTTTGAGCATCCAAGGCTTCATTCTAATAATCTTTCATTCGTTTTATTTCGAGGCAAGATCTATTCAAATCCAAAGTTATCCTAATCTTTCGATTAAACTAGCCTCATTGGTATAGGAAATTGCAGATTCCTTCGAAATAATTCCATGCTGGTATAGGTGAAGTAGATGTTGCTCCATTGTCATCATCCCTTCCTTCCCTTGGGTCTCCATAGTTGAATAAACTTGTTGCCAATTTCCGGAACGAATCAGGTTTCCAAGGGCAGGAAGATTTTTTAAGACCTCCATGGCTAGGATTCTTCCATTTCCATCTGCTCTCGGAACCAGTTTTTGACTCAATACGAAGGACAAACTAAATGAAAGTTGTAAGCACAAACTCTTCGTTTGATCAGAAGAAAACATGTCTACAATCCGGCTTAAAGCACCTTTAGCATCTCGGGTGTGAAGGGTAGAAAAAACCAAGTGACCTGTCTCTGCTGCACTTAATGCAAGAGATGCGGTTTCAGTATCCCTTATTTCACCAACAAATATAATATCTGGATTCTCCCGCAAAGCACTCCGTAGGCCCTCGGCAAAGGTTGGAACATCCTGCCCTATTTGCCTTTGAGAAACCATTGAGCTTTCACTTTTAAATAAAAATTCGACCGGGTCTTCCAAGGTGATTATTCGGGTCTTTCGGTATAAATTGATATGATTAATAAGGGAGGAAATGGTGGTGGACTTTCCACTCCCCGTAACTCCAGTCACTAATACTAAACCCCTTTTTAAAGTGGTGATATCCTGCCATATTTTTTCCGAAGGTAGCCCAACCTCTTGAATCGAAGGAATATCTGATGCCAAGACCCGCATTACAAAAGCGAGTCCATCCCGGTCCTTAAAAATATTAAGCCTAAAATTTATGCCTTGAGCTTCCCATTCGAATGCGGTGTCTAAATCTTTCGGATTTTCTTTATCTAAGACGATTTCTAAATGTTTCTCACTTAATAAAATTCCTAGCATATAGTCAATCGTGGCAGCGGTAACACCGGTCCCTTCAGGCAAAGGAGTGAGGTCATCATCAATTCGAAAACTTATCGGTCTGCCATTTTTAACATGTAAATCCGATATACGAGAAAGATTCCCTCGCTTGTATGCGGGATCAATGAAATAGTTCAGTAACTGAGTGAAACTCAAGGTGGACTGACCGACTTGATAAATCGGGTGATCGATATCATAACTTTCTGACATAATTTAAAAATGACCTTATCTTGGATTTTCTTCAAGCCAAGATCACAAACTTCAATAATCTCTTTGAGTTTAAATTAATAAAAATTGGATTGCCATATTAGGGCTAAATAAAGGAAAAGTATCTCTTTCTTCTTGTATGAAAGTTCACTTCAAAGGTACCCGGGGTTCCATTCCCACTTCTTATTCAGCGGACGAAATTAGCAAAAAAATTGTTGATGCACTTCTTGCTGCCCGCGGAAAAGACCTCCGCTCCGAGGGCCAAATTATAGATTTCGTAAAAAATAAGTTACCTTTTCATACCAGTTCCGGATGGGGTGGTAACACCCCCTGTGTTTATGTTGAGACCCCTTCCGATGAAAAATTAATTCTAGACGGTGGCTCAGGAATCCGTCCTCTTGGACAGGAATTTGCCAAGGCTGGAATAAAAAACACCACTTTTCATATCTTTATTTCTCATCTTCATTACGATCACATCCAAGGGCTGCCTTTCTTCATTCCTGCCTACGACCCGTCCAACAAAATTATTTTTCATGGGGGTCATAAGCACTTGGAGGAAAGCCTTAGGGCTCAAATGAATACTCCGTTTTTTCCCATCGATATGGACACCTTTAATGCGGAAGTTTCTTTTAAAATTCACAAGCCGGGCGACAAACTCGAGCTTTGTGAATCTGAAATTTCATTATACCAACAAGAACATCCTGGAGTCTCTTTCGGATACCGCATTGATAGTAAGGGGAAATCAATGATTTATTCCACCGATGCCGAACACAAGAATGCAGCTCATTCAAAAAAGTATCCTTTTATTGATTTCATTCGAGGTGCAGACCTACTAATTTTTGATGCTCCCTACACTCATTCTCAATCCATTGGTATCCGTGAAGACTGGGGGCATTCAAGTAATATCATGGGGGTTGAGCTTGCCGCTCGGGGAGAAGTAAAGACCTTGGCAATTTTTCATCATGATCCCGCTTCAAGTGATCAGGAAATGGAAGTTTTTGAGGCATATACAAAAAAATACCTCGATGCTTCCCGTACCGCGATTAGAGAAACCCGACCGGGTATTCCAGGTGCTCCATCTTCCCGAAAATTTCCAACTGAAATTTTACACTCTTACGATGGCCTAACGATTTCTCTTTAATACCTATTAATGAACCATATCCCCTCGCCCGAAGATGAAGTACCAAAGAGGTTGGATAAAGAAACCATCAATGAACTTCCCCTCATCCGTTTTCATGGAGCCGTTCAGGTTGCGGAAGACTCCAAGACCTTCAACCGACTTGCAGCTCGTTTGAGCAAATTTCCGGTTCTGGGCTTTGATATTGAATGTAAGCCCAATTTCAAAAGAGGTCCCAACAACCCACCCGCGCTTATTCAGTTAGCCACCGCTGATCAAGCTTTTCTTTTCAGGCTCTATCCTATTTTCAAACTTGGTCCCTTGATCGAAATCTTGGAAAACCCAAAAATTATAAAGACTGGTGTGGCATTAAAGGATGATCTCCATAACCTCCAAAAAATTGAAGAATTTTCGGGTGCTGGGTTTGAAGATTTGGCAAAATTGGCCCAATCTCTCAATATTGAACAAACCGGGCTTCGTAACCTCACTGCTATTTTCTTTAAGCAGAGATTATCGAAATCTGCCCAGCTTTCAAACTGGCAAAAGCGACCCCTTTCCTCCTCCCAGAAAAATTATGCCGCGACTGATGCTTGGATAAGTCGTGAACTCTATCTGATTATGAAAGCAAGGCTTGATCATGTCAGCTAGTGCGTAGCTTCCATCCTCGCTTTTTTAATACATCAAGCAAAACAGCCGCCAACAAAACTAGGCCCAAAACCACTTTTTGAGTATAGCTTTGTACCCCAGTTAAATTCATTCCATTTTGAATAACCGCAATGATAAAAGCTCCAATCAAGGTCCCGAGTACTTTACCCCGCCCCCCTGATAAAGAAGTGCCCCCTACCACCACAGCAGCAATCACATAAAGTTCATACATCAATCCATACTTGGGGTCTCCACTTATAAATTGAGAGGCCATGACAATTCCACCAAGGCCAGCAAGGGCACCCGAACCCGCATATACCCAGAGTAGGATTTTCTTCACCGGCACCCCGGATAAACGGGCTGCCTCTGGATTCCCACCTACTGCATACACCTGCCTTCCTACCACCGTACGACTCATCAACAGATGAGCCAGCAGGTAGAGAATGATCATCAAAACCACCGCATTTGGAATACCGAGCAAATCATCTCCCCGGCCAAGCCAGTCAAAAGAAGTGGGCAATTGATAGATTGATAGCCCCCCGGATATTAGGTACGCCAATCCACTCGCTACCATCATCATTCCCAAGCTCGTCACAAAGGGCGGAACTCCCAAAACCGCAACCATAGTCCCGGAAAAGAGTCCCAATCCACCACAGGCAAGCATTGCCAAAATACAGCCCGCGAACATTCCCAGTGCGGTTGCATCCCCCGCCCCCATCCATTCCCGAATAATCCAGGTTGCCAAAACCGCAGAAAATGCAATCAAGCTACCCACAGAAAGATCAATTCCAGCGGTTATAATTACCAAGGTCATACCAATAGCAATGATTGCAATTACTGCAATTTGATTGGCCACATTCAAAAGATTCGAAGCCTTTAAAAAATTAGGCCATTTATAAGACCTTGGATGGACCACATGCATATCCCTCATTCCCGGAATCGACTTATTTAGGTTTTCTAAAACGGGCATATCCACAAAACTTTGCTCACAAGCTAAAACGGAAACGCGGGCATTTCTTGCAAACGCATCCCTCAATCCACGACCTAATTCAGGTGGTCCTCCCTTCACTACTTTTTTCACCTGCCATCCACGCTCTTCTAACAAAGCCTGCAAGCTGTCCACGAAGATCTTGCCTTCATCACCCCCCTTCCCTGCAATCACCACGGACTTGTCCAAGACCGTAAGGTTTTCCAACTCGGGTAACAAACGATTCGCACCCTCCGCTCCCACGGGTTGCTGCTCTTCATAAGTGATGATGCTGAAGAAAGCACATAAGCCGAGCAAGGCACCAAGCATTCCATAATCGGAGGAAAAAAGAATTTTTAATACTTTCATAACTTCATTAATTTTTGATTTTTTCACCCATTGCCAGTGCCAGCAAACTCTCTTGAGTCAGACCCGCATGGTTTTGGACCTCACCCATCACTTCTCCCTCTTTCATTACCAGGATCCGGTCGCTCATACCGATCACCTCCGGTAATTCTGAGCTAATCATTAAAATCCCTTTTCCTTCGCCAACCAGCTGGTTCATCCATTGATAAATCTCATACTTTGCCCCCACATCGATCCCTCGGGTGGGTTCATCAAAGATCAGGATTTCTGCATTTCTCTCCAACCATTTTGCCAAAACCACCTTTTGTTGATTTCCTCCAGACAATTGAGCTGCCAGCTGTTCCACGCCAGTTATTTTGATCATGATCTTGGACACATAACCTAGAAAAGAGTTCCTTTCCCGACCCTGATCAATCCAGCCGAAATCTGAAAAGCGAGTGAGGTTTGGAAGTCCAAAATTATCTTGGATTGAAAGATCTAAAACCAACCCCTGATCTTTTCGATCTTCGGTTAATAAACAAATTCCTTTCTCGATCGCATCCCGTGGACTTTTCAATTCCA
>DEYT01000028.1:0-3307 GCA_002364975.1 Opitutia bacterium UBA3151
CTTACGCTCAATCTCAATTAGAGTAGTCTCATCGTATAAAGCATCCCCGACATCCAGACAGAATTCATTCGGGTGCAACTGAAGACGGGCAACTTTACCAATATCATGAACTAAACCGCAACTGTACGCCCTTTGACGAGGGACCAACTGAGTTAGCTCAGAAATGGTGGAAGATGCAACCGCAGTACCGAGGCTGTGTTTCCATAATTCGGAAGGATTATAATTTAAATTAATTGAGTTTTCAACCTTGAACGCCTTGAAAACTGAAGATGTCAAAATTACCATATGGATCTTATCGAATCCAAGGGTAGCGATGGCCTCACCTACATCAGTTACTCTTTCACGCTCTCCACGGTATTGAACGCTGTTGGCAACTCTCAAAACTTTCATGGATAAAGTTTGATCCGACTTCATGATTTCCTGAATGGAATGAGTGGGTGAGTTTGGATCCTTGAGCATGCACGACAAATCGTCAAAAATAGCGGGAAGGGTCGGCAAATTATCCTTAAGTTGATCCTTAAGGAAAGCATAATTTACTTTCTCATCCACTCCTCCCACCATTTTTCACAAGTAGTATAGATTTATGTCCAAATCAACAAAGATTTTTAAATTATCCTAATAAGGTAAAGTTGGGAAAATATTTGCATTTTACAATGCTTTCAATGTTCGACCTTTCCCAGTCTTCGTTTTCGATCAAAAAAACAAAAGCAAATCAGGATCAAAAAGATAATGAAACAGAAATATGCAAAGTAATCACCGAGCTTAGAGTATAAAGTTTTACTATTGAATTTGGTTGAAACTTCCACAATTCCCGCCCCCTGAAAATATATGCTTCCATCTTGATCCTCCAACACTTCACGCTTTCGCCCTAATGGATCGATCCAACCAGACCAACCAGCATTGCCACATCTCAAAAGCGGCAAACCCGCTTCCACGGCACGCATTACAGAATGAGCAGCATGTTGCTCCGCACATCCTTCCTCGCCAAACCATGCATCGTTGGTTGTCACAAAAAGAATTTCACTTCCTTTTCGGACTGCATCTCTGGCTAGATTAGGGAAAATGTCCTCGTAGCAAATCAGGGGGCCAAAGGATAGATTTCGACCACTGGATAGGGGGAGATCCAACGGAACGAAAAAGTCGCCCTTAGTAAAATTTCCCACCGGCCCCACCAACTTACTCAAACCGAGCAACCAGCGGAATGGGAAAGGAATGTATTCTCCAAAGGGAACAAGGGTTCTTTTAGCATACCATTCGCGATCCAAGCCTGCGTGGGGCATCACCTTAGAGGCGGTATTGTAAGAATAATTTCCCTCCCTGATTACGGCTCCAAGGAAAAGAGGGGTGTTACACTCATTTACTAAATCCTCCACCCACTGAGAGTCTAAATTCAAAGCATATGGTGTGGATGCTTCTGGCCAAACGATTAAGTCGGGCTCCATAGCAACTAAAAGCCTTGTCTGTCTCTGGAGAGTTTCTTTGTGCATCCGAGCATTCTCCTTTACCCATTTATCTTGTAAATAAGGCTGGCAGATCCCAACTCTTATTTTTTGTTCATCCTCCAGCGAAAAAATTTTCTTATTGATAAAAAAGGGTGTTACGGTAATGCAAAATAGGCCAATTCCAAAATAGAAATCCGGGCAGAAAGACGAAAGAAAACCTCCTTCTGATGATCTTCTTCTCACTAACAAATGATGTAGGTAGGATCCGATACAAAGATTAAAACAGACCAGAAAGAAAGAAAGTCCCCAAGCTCCAGACCACGCTAGGACTTGCAGGATCATAGGTCTCTCCCACTGGGTGACCGAAAGTGGGCACCAAGGAAACCCAAGAGTGAACTGGCACCTGATCCATTCCATAGCCACCCAGGCTGCAGGGAGGCAGATTAAATAAAGTAATCTTTTAGAAAACGATTGATCTAGAGCATATGGTACCCATTGCCGTGCCAAGATAAACCATGGAAGGTAATAAACTGAAAGAAGCATGCTGGCCAGTGCCATACCCTCGAGAGTAATGTGCCGTATCCAGCCAATCAGAAAAATATGGTATGCGAATCCGGAAACAAAAAAAACCCATACTATTTTTTTGAGACTGGGCTTGAAAGAAAACCAAACTAAAGCAGGTAAAAGGAAAATAAATGCGGCTTCTGGGCAATCATTGGGAGGCTGTGCAATAAGGAGGAGACCAAAAGTGGAGAACCCAGAAAGAAAAGGAATTCCCCACTGCCTAAGCCATTGTTTTAAGGATAGAAAAAGGGAATAAACATTCATGATGCCAAAACAGATGGCACTGGATTAATCTGGCAGGACTCTTGGCTCGGACGGGCTACAAGTTTTTCGAAAGGTTCAAGCGGCATAAAATTATCTGCAATCCCATCTTCCAAAAGGTATTTTGAGCACACATAAAATAATTGATCCGGGGTACGAGCTCGCCTCATATCATGAAGAAATTCGCCTTTAGGGCAGACAGATAACCCAACGAAGTTCAGGAATTTTTTCATTCTCGCAACCAATCTTATATCACAGAGTTCAGGCTTCCTTAAACTTTCGAAAAGGGAGCTAATGTATTGGTACAGTTCTTTCATTTTAGGTTGATAGATTTGTCTCCCCTCCTGAAGTTCCCGAATTTGTCGAAATATCCAAGGGTTTCGGATCGCAGAGCGGCCCACCATAATACCGCATACATGGTTCATTTCCTTCAACCTTACAGCCACCTGTGCGGTGGTTACATTTCCATTCAGCAAAACAGGACATGGTAAAAATTCTGCTGCCCTTGCAGCATAGGAATAGTTTGGGGTAGACCGGTAACCGCCAAGAACGGTTCGGGTGTGTAAACTTAGCAAATCAACCCCTGTATCCTTTATAATTTCAAGAATAGCATCGAAATTAGAATCATCTTCGAAACCAACACGCATCTTAACCGTCAACCTAGCTTTAATGCGAGATCTTAGAGATTCGAGAATTTTAGCAATTTTGGGAGGATCTTTTAGCAAGCCACCTCCAACTTTCTTTTTATAGACCCGAGGTGCCGGGCATCCCATATTTAGATCAACGCCAGCAACCGGATACTCTTTAAGTAAATCGGCAACCCGACAAAGCTCCGGAATTGATTCTCCAATGAGTTGAGCAAACACCGGTTTCCCTGAAGGGTTTTCAGTGATAGAACTCAGGATTTCTGGATCAAGCCTAGAATGCTCGTGGACCCGAAAAAATTCAGTAAAAAATAGGTCTGGTGCCCCATAGTTTGCAATAATCCGCATAAAAGGAAGTCCGGTGACATCTTGCATCGGTGCAAGTGCAGTGGGCCA
>DEYT01000028.1:3691-6284 GCA_002364975.1 Opitutia bacterium UBA3151
GATCAATCCTGTTTACGAAGTATCCGTTCCAATATTTCCGACATATCCTCGACATTTTCAAGCACGCGTGAGGCAACATGAATGGGTTTTTTCATCTGCAAAGCCAAAACAATGGAGTCGCTCGGCCTAGCATCCAGTTCAATTATTTTTTTACCCAGTTCATTCTCCATTCTCAAGATGATACGAGCAAAAAAAGTGCCCTCGTCCACATCATTAATTAATACTCTTTCAATTGATGTCTCTAGGCCTTTCAGTATCAAACCAATCAGATCATGGGTTAAGGGTCTTTCTTTCTTGACCTGATTAATGGTCATATTAATTGCATTTCCAATTGCAGGATCGACATATATAACGAAAGTCTTTTGTTCATTACCAAGAAATATCGCACACCCATTGGAAGTGGGCATTACACCTTTAACGGAAACTTCGAAAGACTCATTACTCATGAATATATTATTCAATTTCCCATTCCCGTTCGCAAGCTCATTACAAAAACTTTTTACCGTTTGATTAAGCAACAGTGAAAAATATGAGTGAATTATTATTTTTAGTAGGAATGATGGGAACTGGTAAAAGTACAGTAGGTCAATTGGTTTCAGAAAAATTAGGGATTACTCACATCGATTCTGATATCTGGATTGAATCCAAATTGAAAAGGTGCATCCCGGAAATCTTTGAGGAAATGGGAGAAGATTTTTTTCGTTCGCAGGAAAAAAACTTTATCGAAAACCACCTCCCCTTGGCTCCAGCAATTGTTTCTTGCGGGGGTGGTTTATGTATAGCGGATGGAATGATGGATGCACTAAAAAAGAAAGGAGTCGTGATATGTCTCTCTGCTTCCAAAAGTGAAATATTAAAAAGAGTCACAGAAAAAGAGAACCGTCCCCTTTTGAGCGGTAGTGATCAAGAGCGAAAAATTGCTCAATTATTAGATGAACGAAGCCCGATTTACCAATCTGCAAATCACCAGATTGAAACCGATAATCTTACACCACAGGATATCTCTGATGCAGTCATCGAAATTTCAAGATTTTAGCCTTATTTCTAAAATGTATCGGTTTGCTTGAGTAATTCAATAAAGGATGCTGGTGGTCGAATAACTTTTCCATCCTTTGAAATAAATGCGTGTTCGGTCGTACCCGTAGCAATCATTAGATCCTTTCGCAATACTTTATAAGCTACTTTTAGCCTCAACAATGAAGCCAAGGAAATCTCAAGCTTTATGATTAGCCGGTCATCGAATTGAGCGGGGTGCTTAAAAATCGCAGAACAGGACAGAACTGGTAAAAAATACCCTTCTTTCTCCAATTCCTTGTAAGGAATCCCAATTTCGTCTAGGAGTTGGATTCTCGCTACTTCAAACCAGTTAAAATACTTCGCATGATAAACCACCCCCATCTGATCGGTCTCCTCATAACGGACGCGAATTTCAGTACTTGTTGAAAGCATGACCCTTGCCTATTTGAAGTTTCATTTCAAGCCAAGCACGAAGAAATAAAATGTCCTTAAGCAAAAAAGAAAGACGCCTCACCATTTGGATTGGGATTGCAATTGGAGTAGCTTGTTCGTCGATGCTGGTTCGATATGCGTTTAACCAAAAGGAAATCAAAGCAAAAGAGAGACCAGGGAACTACAATTCTGGACGAACGGCTGCAGATCAAAAAGCATTCCCTCCCCTGCCCTTTGAAGCTCAAAAAGCCTTACCCCACGGCATTGTAGTTTTCCATGATTACAACCAGTCGATGTTAAATGGAAGTGAAAATTCCAGTAGTTGGGTGATAGAGACGACTGGAAATTTTAGATCTGAAAGATTATTTGTACTTGTAGAAAAAAACATCCATTCTGGATCTATCGATTATTTTCGTGCTTCCGAGATTTACCTCTTACTTCAACCCAAGAAAAACGCAGCTCAATTGGAGTTTTATTTGGATGAAAGTACTCAAAGGGTTATCGGTAAGAACTCTAAAACTCACGAATTCATTATTCAGATTAAGGATATAAAACCGGTGGAGATCAGGAAAACTTTGCAATTATTTAGAAAAAACTCGTCACTGATCGCAAAGGCACGAGTTGCCCCGTGGAAACCATTGATAAGATAAGAATACAGGGGTAATCTCATTGACCAAAGGGGAAGTTTTTTTTAAGGTTATTCCTTTGAGCACGATTTGGTCTCTCACAAAAAACATCAATTATTCATTTACAAAGTGAACTTAGAAATTAAGGAAGCGGGCACCGCTCGCAAAATTGCCACTGTTAGCTTCGACGCCGCTGAGGTCTCGAAGAAAGAAAGCCAAGCTTGTCACGAAATAAGTCGCGTTGCCAACATTCCTGGATTCAGGAAAGGGAAAGCTCCAACTGCGGTCATTCGAAAAAAGTTCTCTCGAGAACTTAAAGATGAGCTTAACCGGAAAATATCAACCGAAGCTTATGAAGCGGTATTGGCTGAGAAAGATTTAAGAATTCATTCCATTCTGAAAGTCGACCCTGGCGAACTCGATCCAAAATCTCCCGCAACGGTTGAAGTTACTATTGATGTAGAGCCTGATTTTGAACTTCCAGAATATGAAAAGTTTGAACTCGATATTCAACCCAT
>DEYT01000033.1:0-1249 GCA_002364975.1 Opitutia bacterium UBA3151
ACTCCATAAAATCGCTTGCTCAAAACATACCCGTTGATTTTTCCCCCGAACTGAATTGCCTAACCCGGAAAACATCTTGGAATATCTATCTCTTCGATTCAACTACTTAACTTAGCACACCCATGAGAAAATTTCCAACGCAAGCCACCACATGCCCCAATCCCCCTCCAAAATTTTATCGAATATCAAGGTTTTCCTGTTTTCCCCCGTTTTCAAGAAACCTAAAAAATACAGATTGCACCGATTCGCACTTTGCATACTCATTATCTGGATGAATAGTCATGAAATAGATTACGAATTGATCGGGGATGATATGCAAATTGTAGAGATCGAATTAGATCCTGGTGAAACGGTTGTCGCCGAGGCGGGTGCCATGAATTACATGGAGGAAAACATTACCTTTGAAGCAAAGATGGGGGATGGTTCCCAACCCAACCAAGGACTTTTAGGGAAATTACTGGATGTCGGAAAACGGGCCCTTACCGGGGAATCGATTTTTATGACCCATTTCACTAATCAAGGAATAGGAAAGAAAAGAGTTAGCTTTGCCGCTCCTTATCCTGGTAAGATTATTTGCGTCGACCTAAATCAACTTCAAGGGAACCTTATATGCCAGAAGGACTCCTTTCTTTGTGCGGCAATGGGAACCAAAATTTCGATCGCATTTCAAAAAAAGTTAGGAGTCGGTTTTTTTGGCGGAGAAGGATTTATTCTCCAAAAACTTGCCGGAGATGGAAAAGCTTTTGTTCATGCTGGAGGTACCGTAGTAAAAAAAGAACTGAACGGTGAAACCCTCCAGGTCGATACCGGTTGCATTGTCGCATTTGATGAAAGCATCCATTATGATGTTCAAATGGCCGGTGGCTTAAAGTCGATGGTTTTTGGGGGCGAAGGTCTCTTTCTTGCCACGCTCAGTGGCTTTGGCACGGTTTGGTTGCAAAGCCTTCCCTTCTCACGGCTTGCTGACCGGGTCCTTCAATGTGCCCCAAATACCGGAGGTAAAAACCAAGGAGAAGGATCCCTGCTTGGGGGCATCGGGAGGTTGGTGGATGGTGACTAATCTTTTTTGTTTCTTCTCACTCCATGAAGTTTCAAATTACACATAGAAACGAAATTTTCCGTCTTTTTTCTTTCCTTCTTGTTTTCTCTTTTTCTTCTGCGGAAAGCTTAAAAGATCCGGATCCGAAAAGATTTTCTGAAAGTTTCGAGAAATTTGCCCGAGATGATCAGCATTCGAAACCGAATCCTG
>DEYT01000033.1:1635-16201 GCA_002364975.1 Opitutia bacterium UBA3151
TTTCCTGAATTAAATCTTCTAAACCGGGGCTTTGGCGGGTCCCAAATCTCAGATGTACTCTACTATTACCCCCTACTCTTTACGCGTTACCAACCTCAAAAGGTCATTTTCTATTGTGGAGAAAATGATCTATGGAAAGGAAAGCCAGTGGCTCAAGTATTCCATGATTTCAAAACTCTCTGGCTTAAAATCAAAAAAAATCTACCGGGCACTTCTCTTTTTTATCTTTCCTGCAAGCCCTCCCCCAAAAGAATTTCAAAGTGGACTCTTTATCAATCCCTCAATTTAAAAATCAAGAATCTTGCCCTGCGGGATTCCCGGATTACCTTTATCGACCTTGCTCCCACCCTACTTAAACCAAATCAAAGTTTTTATCCCGAAATTTGGGATCCCGACAACCTTCATGTCAATGAGCTTGGTTACCAACGTTGGCGGCTTTGGATTCGCCCGGTATTGGGTCTGCAAAATTAATCTTTTTATCTGGAAAACTCTGGAGCTTTCCAGCCTTTGGGTAATTTACCTTGCGGTCGTACTCCCTTGGAACCCTCGGGAATTGGATGCTCCTCCGCAGACCGGATAGGTAAATCGTCGGGCAGATGTTTGATTATCATATCTTTAAACTCTATGGTCATTGCGGGTCCCTTGTGCACCTGCATTGCCAAAACTCCTTCCATCAACCTACCTTTTTCATCCAGATCAATTAAATCGGCAGTCGGATGTCCATCAATCCAATGGCGGTGATGGTTGGCCTCTATCCGGATTCTGTATTCATGCCATTGACCGGGCTTGAATGGTTTCACTTCAAAATTCCCTGTAATCCAAGGTTGTCCGCTCGCATCAATCACTACTTTTTCCCCGGTGTGAGATAAAATCCGCCTTCCCTTCTCTTCATAAAGCATACCGTTGTACTCCGGCTTATCTGCGACCACATTGCACTGATACCCGGTAACCACATCGAGCCCAAGATCTGAACGGGAAGTTCCACGGTATTGAATTCCGCTGTTCCCTCCGGTTGATACCCGGACTTTCACCCGAAGATCAAAGTTTCGAACCGTCGCTGCCTTCCAGGTGATAAAACGGTTCATTTTCAAAGAACCATCGGTGGTGCCAATCAATACCCCGTCTTTTTGGGTCCAGTATTTGGAATCCCCCGACCAGTTACGAATCCGATTACCTAAGGCAATCAGGTTGGAAAAACCATCGGATCCGGGTCGATTGGCCACGGTAGCTGCCGCTTTAGGATGGGGCTCTGTCGAGATGGAAAGAGGAGTTGTTTTCTCCGCTAATGGACCTCCTAATTCCTCAACTCTGCGGTCGGTAAGTTCCCTCATTTCTTTGAGTTTTTTTGCATGCTTGGGATCGCCGGCCAGGTTAACCAACTCCTTTGGATCCTTTCTTAAATTATGTAAAAATTCGTAATTCCCCTCATCCACATACCGGACATATTTATAGCGATTACTCCGCATCCCTTCGAAAGCAGGAATACGGTGCCGAACCGCAAAATGCTCGTGAAAAGTATGGGTACGCCAAGGGATTGGCTTCGAGTCTGTGATCAATTTATGAAACGTTTTACCCTGGTATCTTTTAGGAATCTCAACTCCGGCCAATGAGAGGAAGGTAGAGGGAAGATCCAAATTTAAGACTGCCTCCTCCCGCACTTGTCCTTTGGCCTTCTTACTCACTCTTGGATCAAAGACTATCATGGGGACCCGAAGTGATTCTTCATAATGCGACCATTTCCCGGCAAAGCCCCGATTTCCCATATGGTACCCATTATCCGCGCTGTATACAATGATGGTATTTTCCGCCAAGCCTTTTTCCTCCAACGCTTTCAGAAAGCGACCAATCGCATGATCAATACCGCTGACCATTCGAAGATAAGCCCGCATGTTGGTACGGTATCGATCATCAGTATTCCATCGCCAAAAAAATCGTTCCCGATTGATGGTGGTCTTTAAAAATTCGGGTTGCTTTTCAAAGATCTCAGGATCACTCAAAAGAGGGGGTGCGATCTCGTCCTCTTCATACATTCCATCCATTGCCCGCGGCCATGGAAAATGTCCGATTCCCGGACGCCGATCACCATCTTCAGCGTGACATGCATTAAACCACATATTTAAAGCAAAAGGCTTACCCGAAGGTTGGTCTTCCAGAAACTCAATTCCCCGGTCCACAATTAATTCGGTCTCATGCCGTAAGGTACCATCTGCTTGCCTCTTGTAGAATGGATTTCTTCCAATTGGATGAAAGAAGTCAAAATGATCCTGGGCCTCCCAACCCTTTGGCATCTTGGCATGCCATTTCCCCGCAAACCCAGTTCGATACCCGGCATCTCTCAAAAGATCGACATAGAGTTTTTCAACCGCTTCGGATTTAGCCATATCATGATTTCCGGGCACTCCGTAACTTCTACCAGTCAAGCCAGTGAGTATGGTGGTTCTACTGACCCAGCAAATGGATTGACTTACCAAGGCATTGGTAAAACGGGTTCCCTCTTTTGCCAAGCGGTCAATGTTCGGAGTTTTCGCCAAGGGATGCCCATAGCATCCCAAAACACTCGAAGTTTGGTCATCGGTAAAAAAGAAGACAAGGTTCGGCTTTTTTCCTTCTACTATGAAAAAGAAAAAGGGAAATAAAAAAAACAAAGGGAAAGGATTATATTTCATAGGTTTTGATTAAAGGGAAGGAAGCGAATAAGTCTGGAACCTAGAGAAATCTTAAGATTCAGGCATCCAGACAAGTGAAATCTTACCGATTTTGAGTAATAATTTTTTATCTTAAGGTTAAAACCTTTACGAATCTGAAAACTAATTATTCTTTAATCCAACTGAACGCTTGACGAATTAGCCTATCCTCATTCTAAATTAAATCTTAGATTATCACGCTCAACTCCATCGAAAAATGTTAGTAACCCTGATCGTTCTTGTTGTCATCGCACTTATTGCCGTCATGGTCGTGGTCGGCATCTTTAATAAATTGGTAACCTTTAAAAATCGTTTTGAAAATGCCTTTTCTCAAATTGAAGTTCAACTTCAGAGGCGATATGATCTCATCCCCAATTTGATTGAAACCGTAAAGGGGTACATGGCTCATGAAAAAGAGACCTTAGAGGCGGTCATTCAAGCCCGTAATCAAGCTCAATCCAGCCTAAAAAATGCCTCCCAAAATCCGGGGGATGCCGGGGCCATTGCCGGACTTGCCGGGGCGGAAACTTTACTGGGCGGTGCCCTCGGACGGATCTTTGCTTTGTCTGAAAGTTATCCGGATTTAAAAGCCAATCAAAACATGGCAAACCTTCAGGAGGAACTTAGTTCTACGGAGAACAAAGTTGCATTCTCCCGGCAGGCATTCAATGATGCCGTCACCGCCTATAATACCTACAAGCAAACCTTTCCACCGGTTATTTTTGCCGGAATGTTTGGACACAGTCAGGATGCCGCATTGCTGGAATTTGAAAGCGAAGAAATCAAGGACGCTCCCAAGGTTCAATTCTAAGCCTATTCCCTTCTTTAAACCCTGGTTGTAATCCGTGGATTTTTTTACGGAACAAGATAAAGCCCGGGCCAAGAGCTCGAATTTGGTTTTTCTATTTTGCTTGGCAGTCGTTTCTATAATCGGAAGTTTATTTGCCATGCTTTCTCTGGTTGGCTCTCAAGACGAAGATCTTTCAAAACTCTCTTGGTCCCTGGAATTGTTCATCATGGTCGCCCTCGGTACGATCCTTGTCGTTGGTCTTGCCAGTCTTATTCGGATCGCCTTTCTTTCCGGCGGTGGAAAAGTTGTGGCTGAGTCCCTGGGTGGAAAACGATTGCAACCCAACACCCCGAATCCATTGGAAACCCGAATCCTAAACTTGGTGGAGGAAATGGCGATTGCATCCGGTACCCCCGTACCTCCGGTATATTTATTGGAAGAAGATGGCATCAATGCCTTTGCCGCCGGATATTCACCCGCGGATGCGGTAGTTGGTATCACTCGTGGATGTGCGGAAAAATTGAACCGTGATCAATTGCAAGGTGTGATTGCTCACGAATTTAGCCATATTCTCAATGGTGACATGCGCTTAAATATTCGGCTCAGTGGGATCATCTTTGGGATTATTTTTCTCTCCCGGATTGGTGAAATTATGATGCGGGTATCCGGTTCCTCCCGCCGCAGGAGTTCCAATAATAGTGACGGAGGAGCTGCCCTGGTCATGATTGGATTGGGAATCTTCATCATCGGCTTGGTGGGTGGCTTCTTTGGCTCCCTGATTCGTGCGGCGGTCAGCAGGCAACGAGAATTTTTGGCCGATGCCTCCGCGGTTCAATTTACCCGTAATCCGGAAGGAATATCCGGTGCTCTCAAGCGCATCGGTGGCTTTTCCTCAGGCTCTGAGATCCAATCCAGCCTGGCTGGGGACTACAGTCATTTTTTCTTCAGTTCTGCTCTCTCGAGTATGTTCGCCACTCATCCCCCACTTCCCATGCGTATCCGCCGGATTGAGCCCAACTGGGCCAGTGAATATCCGGATACCGATAAGATCTCGGAACAAGTGGACGGCTCAACTTCACAAATCAGTGGATTTGCCGGTACTTCCGCACCCACAAGCGGGGCCCTCCCTCAACCCGCTCCTTCCCCAGATGCCCAAAATAATTCCGGCCCGAGTCCCCGTGATTCCTTTCTAAAATCCTTTGAAGGTCCGCAAAAAAAACAGATCAAACATGCCCAGAGCTTACTTCAGCAGATTTCTCCCGCCCTTCTATCCCTTGCTAAGGAACCTACCGGTTGTCGCTGTATTCTTTTTGCCCTTCTTTTGGATTCTAAAAATTCTTCCGTCCGTGATCAACAGACTCAACTCATTCTGAATAACACCGATCAGGATACCAACACTTTAACCCAGAAAATTTTCCCGCAAATTCAAGAACTCAGTTGCGAATTAAAATATCTCCTGATTGAAGAATGTGCCCCCTCTTTCACTCTCTTTTCTCCCGGCCAGATGGAGGATTTCTTAACCTTGGTTGATGCTTTGATGCAGGCTGATCAAAAGATCGATCTATTTGAATGGAGCCTGCAGAAGATCATTGGATATCAACTAAATCACCAATCCAATAATTCCACTAAAGCCCTTCATGGTCGGGCATCCCTCAGGAGCCGGATCAACGAGTGTTCTATTTTCCTCGGTGCCCTTGCCCACTTTGGTGGAGAACCCGGACAAGCGGTCAAATCCTATAAGAAAGGATTTCGCTCCCTCGATCGTTCCAGACCAGTCAATCTTCCCCCAGTTGAAAAATGCAACGACCTTGGGGTGATGGATGCCACCCTGCTCAAACTTAATAAAATGACCCCGCTTGCCAAACGCTCTTTCTTGGATGCATGTTCCAAAGTCGCCGAGCACGATGGGATGATTTCAGACACCGAGATTCAAATTATCCGCGGGATTGCAGCCGCTCTTTCCTGCCCTCTTGGTCCGGTCTCGGCTAGCTCTTCCTAAAAGCTTAGCTACAACTCAGCTCGGTTCCACCTTGCTCAGCGGACTCCATACAAGTCATCATCAACTTTTGGGTAAGCCTAGTAATCTTGGGCCAGTGGGAATCCGGTTGACCGGAAAGAGCCAAGTCGGAAAAGGTCCGGAAGAGGTTGGACTCCTGAGCCGAAGGATGACTACTGGCATATTCCTCGACCTGATGATGCGTCTCGCGTCGCTCCATTCGAAAATCACAAACATCGCAATCAAAGATCGAATTGGATGCGATAAAACCCAACCGGTTACCATAATAAGGAAGGACGAAATCATCCACTCTTAAATTTCCTTTATTTCCACTGAGATGGGCAAGCTGTTGATGCTCGGTCAAAAAGGAGCAGTAAAAACTAGCCGATACTTTTTCGAACAAAACCTCTCCGGAGAACTCGGTGGGTACCTGCTTGGGACTTCCAGTCATCGCGGATGCATTCAATAGCCGCCCGGTTACTGACTTAGGAGTTTCATAGTTCATCACCCAAAGTATAAAGCGTATGGTATACCAACCCAGATCCCCCAGGCAACCATGGGGTTCAAGATCACTGTGCATTCTAATATTCTCTTGGAGAAATTCTTCCGGAGCACAAAAACTAAACTGGGTATGGATTCGTCGGAGGCTACCAATGGTTTCTCCGTCCTCCATCACCTTCCGGATTTTATTCAATCGCTCGCTGTGCATAAACATCACCCCGTCCATAAATTGTACTCCCGCATCCTCACAGGCAGCCGTAATTTCCTCAACCTGTTCCATATTGCTCCCGCAGGGCTTTTCACAGAGTAAATGCTTCCCCGCCGCTGCCACCTTCATCGCCCATTGATGACGTAAGCCGGTGGGTAAGGGCAAATAAATCGCATCAATATCTTCCCGGGCTAAAAGTTCATCATAATTACCTAGGGCAACGGGGGTATGGGGATGGGGAACTTGAGCACTACAACGATCGATAAATTCCTGAGACTTGGAAACTTCCCGACTCGCCACCGCCACCAGTTCCGCATTCCCGGCATTTCGAATGGACTGCCAATTTTTTTGGGCAATTCCCGCGGCTCCTAGAATTCCCCAGCGACATTTTTGATTGCTCATAAATTTTGGTAATGCCTCAAAATTTGTTTCGGGTCGAGCCCGAAGAATACGCTGATACTTTTAAAGCCATGCTTGACTCTCCTGCTTTCATCTTCAAATGCTGAAAGAATGTCGCGTTTCTCATCCTTTTTTGCATCCCTTTTATTCTTTCATGCCTTCGCCTTCTCGGCCGATCGAAATATTATTTTCTTCATCACCGATGACCAGTCTCCCACGCTCGGTTGCTATGGTGACTCCGTTGCCCAAACCCCTGCGATCGACTCCCTCGCCAAGGACGGCACCCTCTTTCTAAATGCCTACGCCACCACCGCCAGTTGCTCCGCCAGTCGGTCCGTGGTCATGAGTGGATTACATAATCATGCCAATGGCCAATATGGCCACCAGCATGCTTTTCATAAGTTTTCCAGCTACTTCAATGTGATTGGCCTATCCCTTCCCCGGGCCCTGGCCAAGGCCGGGTATCGCACCGGACATATTGGTAAGTTCCATGTCTCTCCCGAGGAAGTCTTTCAATTCCAGACCTACATGAAAGGAAAACAACGGAATGCGGTTGATATGGCTAACAAGTCCGAAGATTTTATCACTGAAAAAAGCGAACAGCCCTTTTTTCTCTACTTTGCCCCATCCGATCCTCACCGGGGGGGAGGTATAGACATGACCTCGAAAAATAAACTTAAACCCGATCTCTTTGGAAATAAGCCAAACCGGGAAGAACATGAAGGTGTGAAGGAAGTATTTTACGACCCCAAGGATGTACTGATCCCGAGCTTTCTTTCCGACACCCCTGAAACCCGGGAGGAACTCGCTCACTATTACCAAAGCGTTTCCCGGATAGATCAGGGACTCGCCCGCCTGATTGAAATTCTGAAGGATGCCGACCTTTATGAAAAGACCATGATTGTATTCACCTCAGATCACGGCATGGCCTTTGCCGGAGGAAAGACCACGGTCTATGAAGGCGGCCTCCGCGTACCCTTTGTGGTTCGCAACCCTTATGAGAAAAAACGGGGGGTTCGGCACCCCGCCCTGATCAGTCACATTGATATCACCCCAAGCCTGCTTGACTTCGCGGGTGCCCTGGATGCCGAAAAGAATCGGCCCTTGCAATGGGAAGATCCCGCCAAATACTTTCCTGCACCCAAGACCAAAGCCCCGAACGAGAACCGGGGCATCACCAGTAAATTATCTAGCTACCATGGAAAGTCCTGGGTTTCCGTTCTTGGAAATACAAAGGCTGAGCACTGGTCCAGTATCTTCGCCTCCCATACCTTTCATGAGATTCAAATGTATTATCCCATGCGGGTCTACCGCGATAAGGAATTCAAACTCATCTGGAACATTGCCCATCCTCTTCCCTATCCATTCGCCTCTGACCTCTGGGCGGCCAGTAGTTTCCAGGCCCAGTATCAAAAATCACTTTCCGCTCCCTACGGACAAAAAACCGTTCGCCAATACATTCACCGTCCCGAATTTGAATTCTTTAAAATCGATGATGATCCGGAAGAATCAACCAACCTGGCGGGTAAGCCCGAATTCGCTGAGCCATTGGAGGCCTATAAGCAAAAGCTCAAATCTGCCCAGCTAACTTTTCATGATCCCTGGGTCATGAAGTGGTCTTACGAATAAGAATTTTTCCTATTCTTACCCGGCCAGTTTTTCTCCCAGCCAGGAAATCACCGCTTCAATTACCGGTTCCTCTCCGGCACCGGAAAATACATGATTCGCCCCCGGAATCTCAATGATCTTCTTGGGCTCATTCGCCAAAGCATAAATTTCCCGGGAATCTTCAACCGGAATCACATCATCCGCATCGCCATGAATCAATAACCAGGGAACTTTCACCTCCGATGCCCTTTTGCCCACCGATCCAATTTCATACATATCATTCTTGTACTTCAAAGAAAGTGGACATTCCGGCTCCCCCCACATAGTTCCCTCCCCTGGTGTAACCTCTCCAAATTCCCGATCGTAAAAGGCCTGGGTATTCACCATTCCAGCCAACGAGATCAGGTTTCGAATCCGGTCATCATTGGCCGCCGCCAATACCCCCACGGCTCCCCCCATACTATGCCCGGCGTAGGTCACCTTATATCCATTTGCCTCCGCCACAGTTACCACTGCTTTTAAGTCTTCAACCTCCTTGGAAATCGTACAATCCCGAAAATCTCCACCCGAAAATCCATTGCCCGAAAATGAAAAACGCAACACCGACAAGCCCTCATTTTCCACCGATTCAGCCAAGGCCATGATTAGGGGCCGGTCCTTATTTCCGGTCACTCCATGTCCAATGACCAACAGGTCCCGGGTTCGCGAATTGGCATCGTGAAAAGTATAATCCAAGATTTCACCCTGGGAATTGGTAATCGCGTCCTTCATGGGATATTGCTTACTTCAAGATTTCTGACCTTGCAAGAATATCAAATTCAAAACAGGCAGCCGAAGCGATGAAACAAATTTGCTCAGGCGATTACTGAGGCATGAAACCCGAGCCAATCATCCAAATTATTAAGATCGATGGCATCCTTTGGATCCCCGTCGGGTAATGCATTGGCCAAGAGAATCCCCTGCCTGGTGGAATCATCATGAACATATCCGGTAATGGATGCATTGACATCGCGGATCGTTTCCGCATCCAACTTCACTCCGGGTTGCTCCGCCACCCATGCCACAAATTCTGGATAAGTGGGCTTGGCATTGGCAATAAAGCAACGGACCGCATCGGCATCCAAACCTGGGGCATCCACCACCATGGTATCATATCCCGCTCCAAGTCCCGGATATCCTTCGGCAATCTTACCGGTCGCTTTCAGGGATGATTTCTGCCAGAGGCGGGGGAGATGAAGGACACCATTGGTGCCGGCAATTCCGGAACTGATCAGAGGAACGATTTTAGACATAATTTTTCAATTCTTTTAGGATTTAACTTGTAGAGTTCAGTAGGAGGAAAGGCTTGAGGATGAAATAAAATTCGATGACCGCGGATAGAATCGAAAAGTTATCCTATTGTAAAGCATCGGATAAGGACTTGGTTCGACTGCAATTTAATTTGCAGTCGCCTGGATTACAGCAATTAATCTTTTCGCTTGGAGTCCGCAAAACGGGTAATTACTCCGTCAAAAGATCCATTGGAAAAGAAGACCACCAGAGCGGGCTTTGGAAAGGGATAAACCCGGAGATAATCTTCCAATTCCTGATTGGTCTCAAACGCATTTCCTATTTTTCCCTGGTCCTGGATGCGTTTCATCATCTTGACCGGATTGATTCGTTTTTCAGCTGGGATTTTTTCCGCCCGGTGAACCGCCCCGAGCAGAGCAAGATCGGCCATTGCTAGGGCGTCCGCAAAGCGGTCCTCAAAGACATTGGTCACCGCAGTATTACTCCGCGGCTCAAAGCAGGCAATTAATTCGCGGTCCGGCCAGCGGGCCCGCAAGGATTCCAAGGCACCTGCGATTGCGGTGGGATGATGAGCAAAGTCGGAGAGAACCACGAGGTTTTCATCATCGAGCAGGATTTCCTGCCTTCTCTTGACTCCAGCACAGCCCGAAAAATCAGGTAGGGAAAGTGAGAAGAATGGATTGAATTCCTCCCCGTCCTTTGCCTTCGGATTACCTGTTAAAATCTGTCGAGCCAGAAGGGATGCTAGGCAGGCCATGGCTAAATTGCGGGCATTAAAGAGGCCGGGCATAGGCCAATCCTGGTGCATGACTTCTATTCCTTTCCAAGCCAAGCCGAAACGGGTGCCCTGCCCGTCTTCGGCAAAGTCGATAATCTGCAAGTCATTGGAATCAGAAACCCCAACCTTGAACATCCGGGTCCAAGGAGCATCGGGCAAGGCAAGCAGGTTGGGATCGTCCCCGTTAATAAGCACAAATCCATCGGAGGGTACAATCCGGAGAAGATGAGAAAAACTGCGGGAGATATCGGTTAAATCCCGAAAGATGTCCCCATGATCAAACTCGAGGTTATTAAGCACAAGTACCTTGGGCCGATAATGAATGAATTTACTACGTTTGTCAAAGAAAGCGGAATCATATTCATCTCCCTCAATGACAAAGGGAGCCGTGGACCCACCCAGTTCATTACCCGAGGGTAAATCAAGCGGCACCCCCCCGATTAAATAGCCTGGTTCCATCTCAGCTTGGCTGAGGGCAAAGGAAGTGAGTGCGGTGGTGGTGGTCTTGCCATGGGTTCCGGCAATAACCACCGCGGGCCGATTCCCAATTAAGTCCTCCCCGATCAATTCGGGCAGGGAAACAAAGGGAATACTACGTGTACGCAAGAGAAATTCAACTTGAGGATTTCCACGGGAAACCGCATTGCCCACCACTACCCGCTCCGGTTTCCAGTTCAACATTTCCTGCTCTGCAAAACCTTCAAATAAATCAATCCCTGCTGATTGCAGTACCTCGGACATTGGAGGGTAGACCCCGGCATCAGAACCGGCTACTTGATGGCCCATTTTTTTAAGCAGTACCGCTGCATTGCCCATCGCCGTTCCACAAACCCCAATAAAAAATACCCGCATTAGAAATATCTTGAACCATTCCCATCGTGAGGAAAACCAAAATCAGTAGGATATTTTGAGAATTTTAGGATTTGCCTCGACTCCTGCTGGATTTTGAGGGAAATCGAATCAATGCAAGATTCGAATTTAAAAGTCATGGTGGTCGGAAGTGGAGGCAGGGAACATACCCTGGCCAAAGTATGCCAGGGAAGTCCACTTGTCGGTGAAGTAGTCGTAGCTCCCGGAAATCCCGGAATTGCTCAAGAGTTTAAGACCCTGAAACTCGAGGTAGAAAATAACTCCTTGATTGTCAAGGTTGCACAAGAGAATAAAGTGGATTTGGTGGTGGTCGGACCCGAAGTTCCCTTATGCAACGGAGCGGTGGATGCCCTTCAGGAAGCCGCTATTCTTGCCTACGGTCCGAACCAAGCAGGAGCCCGACTGGAGGGTAGCAAGGCCTACACCAAGGATTTTTTGTCCAAATATGAAATTCCCACCGCTGATTATGGAAATTTCACTCAGATTGAACCGGCGTTCGAGTATCTCGCAGCATGCAATCTTCCCGTGGTGGTCAAGGCAAGTGGTTTGGCGGCCGGGAAAGGGGTGCTGATTTGTCAAACCAAGGAGGAAGCCGAGGGAGCGGTCAAGGACATGCTTTCCGGGGGTAGCTTTGGGGACAGTGGACGAGAGGTAGTAATCGAAGAATTTCTCGACGGGGAAGAAACTTCTCTTCATCTGATTTGTTCGGGAGAGAGTTATGTGGCCATGCCCATGAGCCAGGATCACAAAAAGGTAGGTGAAGGAGATACCGGTCTCAATACCGGAGGTATGGGGGCTTATGCACCCACCAAATTAGTCACCGAAGAAATGCTTGCGGACTATGAGAAATCCATCGTGGGCCCGACCCTTGCAGGTTTACGAAATGAAGGGGTTGATTTTCGGGGTACTTTATACATTGGGCTGATGTTGACATCCAAGGGGCCTAAAGTTTTAGAGTTTAATGTTCGCTTTGGAGATCCAGAGACTCAAGTCATCTTGCCTCTGCTTGCCGATGATTTAGTCCCCCTCCTGCTCCAGTCCGCCCGTGGACAAACCCTTCCGGAAAAAGTGAATTTCAAGGATGCAAGCTCAATGGTGGTGGTCCTGAGCAGTGCTGGATACCCCGAGTCTTATCCGAAGGGGGAAGTAATTTCCATTGCATCACCCTTACCCGAGGGATCAGAGGTGATCTATGCCGGGGTCGGGAAGGATGAAAGTGGGCAAATTGTTTCCGCCGGGGGTCGGGTCTTGGGTGCAGTTGGTACCGGAGATTCCATAGAACAGGCCAGGGAACAGGCTTATGCTCTTTGCGAACAGATTGAATTTAAATCCAAATTCTACCGGAATGATATTGGTCACCGCGAGTTTTCAAGGGGTTAAAATCGGTTCAATCTTGCCTTTTTCCTCAATGAGTTGAAGAACTACTCTTAGAGATGGGAAAAAAGAGTAGAGCGAAAAAAGAAAGGAAAGTAGAGAAACTGATCGTCTTCCTCTGTACCGCGAATGTCTGTCGGAGCCCGATGGCGGAAAAATTGTTTGAAGAAGGACTTGCAAGGTCTGGCTCAAAACAAAATATCAAGGTTTTTTCTGCTGGTATTTCTGCAATGGATGGAGACAAGGCCTCGGATAACTCCATCATTGCCTGCGAGGAAATCGGGCTCGATCTCTCCGAGCATCGCAGTGCCGCCCTTACCCGACCGATTGTGGAAAATGCTTCCGCAATTTTTTGCATGACCGAATCCCATCGGGCCTTGTTACATATGTATTTCGAACTTCCTGAAGATGCACCCATTTTCCTGATGCGGGAATTCACCGAGGGAGGAAATAAAGAATTAACTGATCCCTACGGCCAAAACCTTGAAGTATACCGAGCTTGTCGGGATGGCATGAAAGAATCCATCCCTTCTCTTTTAAACTGGGTTGAGAAAAACCTCTAACCTTTATAAAATAATAACAATGATCTCCGAAAGTTCCGCCATCTTAACGCCCACCTTCCTCGATTCCCGTTCCCTCGCTGAAATTGACCCGGTTATTCATCAAACCATTGCCGACGAAAAAGTGAGGCAACGCACGCACATTGAATTGATTGCCTCGGAAAACTTCACTCTTCCCGCAATCATTGAAGTTACAGGCAGTGTACTTACTAATAAATACGCAGAAGGATATCCAGCTAAGAGATATTACGGTGGCTGTGAGCATGTGGATGTCGCCGAAAACCTCGCCATTGATAGAGCTAAGCAAATCTTTGGAGCTGAACATGCAAATGTCCAACCTCACTCCGGCAGCCAGGCCAATACCGCAGTGTATTTTGCCATGCTCTCACCGGGTGATAAAATCCTAACCATGAGCCTGCAGGATGGAGGACATTTAACCCATGGTCATCCCAAGAATTGCAGCGGTATGCTTTATGATGTCATCAACTATGGAGTCGATGCGGAAACGGGATACATTAACTACGACGAGATCGAAGCCCTAGCGGCCAAAGAGAAACCAAAGCTCATCACGGTTGGAGCTTCGGCTTATCCCCGGGTCATTGACTTTGAACGCATGGGTAATATTGCCAAAGAACATGGTGCATTGCTGCTTGCTGATATCGCGCACATTGCAGGACTCGTAGCCAGTGGTGTACATCCCTCTCCCGTTCCTCACGCTGATTTTGTAACCACCACCACCCACAAGACGCTTCGTGGACCAAGAGGTGGGTTGATCCTTTGCAAGGAAGAATATGCCAAGGCGGTTGATTCCGCGGTTTTCCCCGGAAATCAAGGGGGGCCATTGATGCATGTAATTGCTGCCAAGGCGGTGTGTTTTGCCGAAGCCGCAAAGCCGGAATTCCGAACCTATCAAGAACAAGTGGTTGCGAACTCTAAGGCTCTTGCAGAAACTCTAATTGCAAATGATTTCCATTTGGTCAGTGGTGGATCCGATAATCATCTGATGCTGTTAGACCTGAGACCATCTCATCCGGACTTGACAGGTAAGCAGGCACAGCTCGCACTGGAAGGGGCAAATGTTACTCTTAATCGGAACACCGTTCCAGGAGAAACCAGAAGTCCCTTTCAAACCAGTGGGATTCGAATTGGTACACCTGCGGTTACATCCCGAGGTATGCAGGAAGAGGAAATGCGAGAGATTGGAGGCATCATTCACTCCGTGATTTCGAACCACGATAACCCCAAAGTGATTTTTGAGGCACAAGAGAAGGCACTTGCTCTTTGTGATGGATTTCCTTTACCATATTAGATGTATATTGACTTAGTTATCGTTTAATAGCCATTTAGTATAAATTCATGAATAAGAAAAATAAGAAAAAAGGTTTCACCCTAATCGAACTGCTCGTAGTTATCACCATCATTGGTATCCTTGCTGGTATTGCATTTGTAGGTTTCGGAGATGTCTTTGGAACCGCAGGTCGTACTGCCGCTCAGAAAAACTTAAAAAC